>JACQWQ010000117.1:0-24575 GCA_016209205.1 Chloroflexota bacterium | reverse complement strand
CTTAGCGTGTGGTGCGTTGAAAAATCAAAAAGTAGCGGACGTGCGCCTTCCCGCAGGGAGGGGGGTTGAGCCCGTCTGGCGGACTTTTGGCGCAGAGTTGCAGCTCGGTAATCGTGTCGCTGGGCAAGCCCGGGACCGAAATCGTATTGCCTTCACCGTACATTGCCTTTTCGTAATCTTTGCTGCATTTGAAACCGTACGGATTCCACGGATACGCAATGACCTTGAGCATGTCGGGAGTCAACGGATAATCCGAGCCGTCGTTTAGTGTGTCTTTTACCGCCGTCTCGACACAACCTCCCTGCTCATCCACCACCATGACCCAAATTTCATGACCGTCACCGCCGCCCGGAAAGCCCTCACAGGTGTTGTACTTGTCCGTGGGCGCCCAATCACAGAAACGCGCATATTTGAGATGCCAATACTGTTGGCCCGGGCTCACTTGCGCCGGAATGAATTTGACCGCATCCCACCACTTGGCAGGATACTCGGGAATGAATTCGGTCGTCACCGGCGCAACGGCGGGCGGTGGAGTTTGCGTCGGCGCGGCGGTGGCTTTGGGTGCTTTGGTCGCCGGAACATCCGTCGGTTCGCCGGGCGCATCGGTCGCTTCCGGCTCTGCCGTTGCCGTGGGTTTTTTGTTTCGCTTTTTGGTCGGTGCAGCAGTCGGTTCGTCAGATGGTTCAGTGGGTTCCGCGACGTCGGTGGGTGACGTATCCACGCCATTATCGCTGCGCGCGATTTTCGTCGGTTCGGCGCTGTTCGGGTTGCCGGACGTATCGCTGCCCACACTTTGCGCCAACACGAACAACGCGGCGTCTTCCGAGCCGAGCGCGACCGCGAGATCGGCGACATTGGCTGCCGCCGGGTCTTTGCGCGCGCCCAATGATTTTGCCAAACGCTCGATGCGCGTTTTAATGTCCTTGTCTTGCAATTGATTGAGGCGCTGTTTGGCGCGCGTCAAATCTTGATCGTAAGCGTAGGTATTGGCGACGAGCACGATGTAATCGTTTTGCGCGGAGGTGGCAAGCCCCGCGAGGTTGGAAGCGCCGATATTGGGCAAGACGATCCAACCGGCAACCAAGCCGATTGCGATGCCCATGCCAATACCGACGAGTGCGATGACCAACAGCCACCGCCACGTGAAACGCGTTTCAGTCATTTACATTTCCTCTGCTGTGTAATTCCGCGGCGACGCTGCGACGTTGTGCTCCGTTCAGTGCAAAGCACAGGACATGCAAAGCATGACGAACCTTGGTCGTAACATCGGAGCGCCGCCGATTGTAGCACAAGTCAAGCCGAAACAAATAAACACGTCTCGAGACCCGCAGGGTTTTTACACTGGACTTTTTTCCCCCGATAGGATTTACAGGACAATACCTTCGCCAATTTCCTAACTCGGACAAGACCAAACCAAAGCAGGAAACCGCGAATCTACGCTAATTTTTTCCCCCTGATTCGCGTAGATTCGTCGCGCGAAGTTCGCGCAAAGATTCGCGGTTAGAAAATCTTTGCTTTCTGTGCGAACATCTCAGGTGCGATCTATTTCGGATAAAGTTTACTGTTTGATGGTGACCGGTTCGCCGTATGCTTCTACGTCGCCGTTCAAATTTTCATACATGCCGACGAGAAAACTCGACGTGTTCGGCGGCGCGGGCTTGAACACGTCGGCATACGTATGCCCCGGCTCCCACTCGCGTGTGCGATACCCGTACACCGCTTCGCAGCACGCCGCGCGATCATCTTGCGCAATTTTGTTCCCCTGCGCGTCGAGATAATGGACGTACGTCGCCAAATCCTTGGCTAATTGTTTTTTCACGCGCCAGTACAAAACGAACGCGTCGGGCGTGGCTTGATAGCCGTACAAGTCCACGCGGTCGCCGACGCTTGCGCGCCGGCGCGTCATTTCGGCGGGCACGCGCGTGATTTCTGCCAAATCATTTTGCTTGACCGTCACGGCATAGCCCGCGGGCGCGCGCGTCCATTTCACTCCGCGTTCTATCCACACCGCGCGCCCGGCGTCCACATTTTGCAGTGCAAGCCAGAACTCGGCGCGCTGATCCAGATGGATCAGACGCGCCTCTAAATCCGGGTGTAGATTTTCGGTGGCTTGCAAAAAGCGCAGCGCAGTCGCGGTTTCCCAATCCAATTCGAGAAATGCGCCCGGCGGCGCATCCGACGCGGCAATCGCGCGCGCCCGCGCTTCGGGTCCGGCTTCGGCGGCGACGGCGGTTCGGATTTCCATAAATTGCGTCAAGCCAAAAAACGCGATCAGCAACAAAATTGCCGCGTACACGAGTTGGAGCCACGCGGCGTGCTTTCCCCCCACGCGTTGTCCGACCCACTCGATCACAAACGCCGCGCCCGCGCCAATCCACAGTGCGATCACGACAAAACTCGACGTCAGAAAAACCTCGACATCGGGCACGCTGTACACCAGCGCGAACGCGACATCCGCGACATAGACGAGCCACAACGCGATATTCAAATGCTTGGCGCGGCGAAACAGGGCGAGCGCGCCGATGAGCGCCAGGGCGAGTCCGATGTGAAAATTGCTAAACGGAAATTCGAGCAGGACAGGGCGCGGGTTGATTTCACGCAGCAGCGAACCCGCATATTCGCGTCCGAGAATAATGTCGTTGAACGCGTAATCGAGCGAATATCCTTCGGGGAGCAGGCGCAGCGGAACATACACGTACAAAAGCAGTCCCGGCACGATGAGCAGCGCGCAAAAAAGCAAACGCGGCAGATTCAAAAAAAAGCGATGGTCTGTTGCGATGAGCAAGTAGAGGATTGCAGGCAGCGCGAGAACTGTAAGACGATGATGCGCCAACGCCAAGCCCAATACAAAAAACGCGAGGTACAGGAACGCGTCTCCCCTCTTGCGGGAAGAGGGGTCGGGGGAGGTCTGCGCGCGCGTCCAGCGCCACAGTAAATACAACAGCAGTGCGAGCAAGAACGCGTGCAGCGGATACACCTCGAGGATGCTCGCGTTGAACCACATCACAGGGGTCAAAGCGAAAAACATCGCGCCGATCCACGCGGCGGCCGCGCGCTCTGTGACCGCACGGATGAAAATAAAAACGGTTGTGACGGCGAGCGCGCCAAAAAACGGAGTAAGCAAATTCAACTGCCATGCCGCGTTCACGTCAAGGGGAAGTAAATGCCACGCGTAACCGATCAGCGTAAAAAGGGGGTAACCCGTCGCGTGCGCGACATTCAGCGATGCCATCGCCCACTGGAATTCGCCGCTGTCGCCGCGCAACATCCCGGGCGCGAGCGTTGTCATATAGAGCGCGAATGTGGCGACGAAAACGAGGATGGGGGTAAAGCGAGACGAGAGTTTCAATTGCAAGTGGACAGTGGACAGTGATCAGTGATCAGTGATCAGTGATCAGTGACCAGTGACCAGTGGACAGTAATCAGTGACTGATGACTGATGACTGATGACTGATGACTGATTACTTGGTCGTCTTCTGCCACGTCATGACAAAATTCACCGACAGTCCGTTAGGCATACCCATGCCGATCACCTTGTCGCTCGACAATCCGGCGACCCACGCGGTGTACGGACCGCTTTCGCCATTTTCGGGATTGTAAGTTTCCCACATGGGAAATTTCGCGCGCCCAAAGGCATCGGTGAACGAATCCGCTTGAACATCCGCCAGCCCTTGAAACACACGTTGGACAAGCACCGGTTTGCCTTTGTCGTCTAGCAAATTGTAGAGCATGTGATGATTGCCCCCGGCTTGGCGCGTGTCTTGATATTCTGCGCGCATCAATTTCCAATAAGCTTCGCCGGGTCTCACATTCGCATATTCTACGCGCACGTTCAACGCTGCCATGCGCGGATCGAGCGGTGAAGAGACTCCGGGCGCGCGCGGCGGCCGCGGCGCTGGGGCGAACGCGGGCTGCGCGGGCACTTGCGGCGGCGGTGTGTAGACGGGCGGCGCGACCGGCGCGGTCTGCACGGGCATTTGCGGCGGCGGTGTGTAGACGGGCGGCGGCGCGACGGGCGCGGGTTGACTCGCCGACGCGAACCATTCTGGGATCGGCGGGGGCGGCGCGTTCACGGGCTGCGCTACGGTTGGCATGGGTGGAACGAACGGCATTGTTTCAGGCATGGGCGGCAGCACGATCTCCGGCGGGGGGGGGACGACGAGCCGTTGTCCGGCAATAATGCGCGCATTCTCGGCGAGGGCGTTCGCGTTCGCCAGCGCGGCTAGAGTCACGCCAAATTTTTTCGCGAGCGAGCCGAGGGTATCGCCGTGTTGAACGAGATAGATGCTTTCTTCACTGGACGGCGGCGGCGGCGGGGCGGCGGCGGGCGCGGCAACTAGCGCAGGCGCAGGGGCAGTCGCCGCGACGCGCGGGCTGACACGCGAATTGCTGGACATGGCTTGGACTGCCGCGACGACGGGCAAGCGTTCGCCGACGCGATAATCGGGCACCGCGACGGGCGGAATTTCGCCATTGTGCGGACCGCCGCCGCGAACCGTGCGGTCCCAAAAATCGCTGTACCACGCGCTCGCCTGTGATTTGTTTGCGCCGACCAACAGCGACGGGCAGGCGGCGAAAAAATATTCGGGCGCATCGCGCTGCATAAATTCATACATCGCGACAGTCAAATCGGCGTGCAGGGCCGGCGTAATGCGCGGGTAGCGCAGGTCGGTGCGGCGTCCGACTTGATAACCGCCTTCGGTGGCAAGGATCGGAATGGAACGCCCGAGATATTTTTTCGCGAGGGCGTCCAAGTATTCGTATTCGCGAAAGGCGGCATGATCGTGCGCAATGACCTGCCCCGCATTTTTGCGCGCGGCGCGCAGGGCGTTGATCTCGTCCAGCGTACTGGCGCGATTCAAACTCGCATCCCACCACACCCATTGCGTCAACGGACCAAAATCATATTCTTGAGCGGAAAGCGGCGCGCCGTTTTGATTCACACGGTCGTTCGGAAAGTTGAGCGGACGATTGTGTCCAAAATTATGGAGCGCAATCCAACCGCCGTCGAGCAAAATATCTTGGCGCCCCAACGACGCGAGCGCGCCGAGCAAATCCATCTCGCTGCCGCTGCTCACCGCAGGCAAACCGGGATAGCCGCCCGCTTCGATGATAAAGCGCGCGTCGAACAACCAATTCAACGCGACGAGTTTCGCCGTCTCTTCGGGAACGCCGGGAATCGCGTGCTGCTTCCATTCGGCGGGATTGTCCGGCTCGTTGTTGGTTTCAAAATACAACACGCCGAGGTCAATCAATTTGCGGAGGGTCAATTCTTCACGCGCGGAAATGTGTCCGGGATTCGGTTCGGGCGTGTCGTTCGGCGGCAGATCGCGGCGGATAATGCGCACGATGGGAAAGAGGCCTGCGTTCAGCAATTTGCCGCACAGCGTGATGGAATCGCCGTTGTCGTCCATGACGCGCAGCCATTTGATGCCGAGATGCTGCAATTCGGCGATCCACGCGTCGAATCCTTTGGGATCGCCTTTCCAACCCGGCGCGGGATACCCCGCAATGCCGCGCCCGTTGTCTTGGGGTGGTCGTTTGTAATCGGAAAGAGCTAATGGCATGGTAAATTACTTTTGGTGCTTTTTTCTCGTTTTCGGTAATGCGTTGCTTTGCACGGTGTATGATTCTCGAGCGTCAAAAAGACGCTGCATTTCGTGATGATTGTTCCCGTTGGATCTGGGCGGATGTGAAATAAGATTCGCTGTTTTTAATGCGATGGGCGTATGGTCAATGTCGCGTGCATTTTTGGGAAGGAGATACGCCTTTGACAATTCATCCCAGTCACAATCTCGAATCGTAGTTATTTCGCCAATAAACGAGCTGACCCACACATTTCCAATTCGCGAGTTGGCTTCTTCTTGACTGAGCTTGCCTTCAGAAATAGCGACATATTCGGGATCGAGCTCAAAGCCAATATATTGCCTACCGAGCCGTTTGGCGGCGATGGCGGTTGTGCCTGTGCCTGAAAATGGATCGAGGACAATCTCTCCCTCATCGGTTGACATCAGAATAATTCGCTCCAAGAGATGGACGGGTAATTGACATGGATGTTCGTCGCGGTATTTGTTGTGTTTGATGCGATGAATGTCGGTCCAAACATCCGAGACGAGGGGCCCAAACGGATGCAGCAAATCTTTTTTGCCGCCGTAATCTTTTTGCAGATAGTGGTCTGTGCGATTGCGTTTGTGCGGATAGCGAATCTCGTAAAATTTTAGCTGTGTTGCATCTTTCGCGTAAAACAAAATACCATAGTGCGCTCTTTTAGTTCGCCTGTCACACACAGAGGTTCGTCAATCGCCACGGCTTTTTTGTAACGCACGCTCAATTCCGCCGTCATGCACCAAAAATTTTGCGCGATCGCCGCGCGCCCGATGGTTTCGTCAAACAATGCGGAAATCAATCCACCGTGCATCACACCGGGATAGCTCTGATGCTCGGCGTGCGGTGTAAATTCGGCGTGAACGCGGTTTTGCTCGTCCACAAAAAAGCGTAGGTGCAGTCCGATCGGATTGTCGCGCCCGCAGACAAAGCACATGGCGCTGTTAGGTTGTTTTTGCATGGCGAAAATCTAGGCGAACGCCGGCAGTACCTCGCGCGCAAATAAATCCAGCTCTTCCAAATCATCGCCGCCGAAAATTTGCAGAATCAATTCTTGAACACCTTGCTCGGCAAACGCGCGGATTTGCGGAATCACTTGGTCTGTCATGCCCGTCAGCGCGCTGTTTTCTCTGTGCAGCACGTCGAGAATTTCTTGCGTGCTTTTGCTGCGCAAATCGGGATGGTCGCGCAGGCGCGCGATGCGCCGTTCGAGCGCCGCCAGATCGCGCCCGAAAAAAATAAAATTCGCGGCGGTGCGCTTGACGGCGTTTGCTTCGCGTCCCGCGTCAAACAAATATCCGTCCAAAATGTTGGATAACTCGCGGAATTTGGCGGGACTGGTCTGGACGCCGTTCCACACGTCCGCATAGCGCGCCGTCAGTCGCAGAGTTTGTCGTACGCCGTTGCCGCCCACAAGTATTTTTGTCTTGAAGGGGCGCGGCAAAATTTCTGCTTGGCGCAAACTATACCAACGTCCTTCAAAGGTAACCGGCGCGTCGCTTTTCAGCAAAAGCCAAATCACTTGCAGCCCTTCGGCAAACCGCTCCATCCGCGCTTTTTTATCCAGCAGCGGATAGCCGAACATTTCATGCTCGCGCACTTGCCAACCCGCGCCGACGCCGAGAATCATGCGTCCATTGCTCAACGCGTCGAGGTGCGCCGCTTGCCGCGCCAACATGACCGGGTCACGAAATGAAACCGGCGCGACGAGCGGACCGAAATGCACGCGCCGCGTTGTGATCGGCGGCATACGCGAGCGACACGATCATTTCGAGCGCGTCTTCGTGTGTCGCGCTGTTCATCGTAAAATGGTCGGAGCGATAGAGACCGGCAAAGCCCCAGTCATCCACACGCGCGACAAGGTCTTGCCAACGCTGCCACGTCAGACCGGCTTGCCCTTCGACCATCAACGCGATTTGCATGATTAGAGCGAATTCCGAATTGATTGGTGGGTTGTAGTATAGCGCCTTGTGCGCGTTTTCGGCAGAATTCGACGCCCACAAGGGGCTATACTACCGCAAACGAAACTGGAATTCGCTCTAGTTCACCTTACGCATGTCATTTCGAGATGGTCAGACCGTGTGGGCTATGTGAGCAAGAGGACTGTCATATCGAGCGGGGCGAGATATCTCAGTCCCTTCGATATGACAAGTCCTGTGCAGCGGAGCGAGAAATCTCGGTCTTGGCAAAGAGATTTCTCGCAAAACTTGTCCCTTCGGGACAGGTCTGCGCGAATCTTGGCGAATCTTACAAATCCGAATATTTCGCGCCGATTCGCTTGGATTCGCGCCGATTCGCGTTGGGCAAGTTTCTGTAGTCAAACATACCAATCGGTATGACCATCTCGAAATGACAACTGTCGCGTAAAATGTGTTACAAGAATTTGCGCCCGGCAATGACCAAACCGCGCTCCGCTTCGACGCGGCGCGCTTCGGCTTCTTCTTCAAACAGCGTGTACAACTTGTCGTAATCCTGTTTGGAGATCGGCGTGGCGCTTTTGGGTTTGCGGATTGCTTCCTTGAGCGCGTCCGGGCTTGAATTCAAGACGACGACCGGGAGTTCCACGTCGGTGATTTCGACCAGCGCTTTGGGATTCGTGAAAACAATCAAACCGTCCAGCGGTGGGTTGAAATTCGCGTCAATGCCGTCATGAATGAATGCGCTCAGCTTGTCCAGCTGCGCCTGCAAATCTTTGGTCGGGTTGCCCAATTGTTCGCTGCTGAACCAGCGCAGAAACTTGAGGATGTCAATGTTCGTCCGCCACCCTTTGGGGGTCGCGTGTATCTGTCCTTCCAAATTCTTGAGCAGCAGCACGGTGACGCCATACGGAGTCAACAGCACAGTCGGCGCGGGCAGCGAAAAATTGTACAGCCGATATTTTTTGTCCGTGCCCTTGAGCGCCTTGTCGAGCTGTTCGTAGTGCTTCAACCCCCAACGATTCAAAAAATAGCCGCCGACATTCGAAAGCACCAAGCCGACGAGCAGCGCGCCGTATAAAAGCAGCAAACTTTCGTTTGGCAATTCGTTCTTGCCAGAGAAGAGGACGGGAAAAGTAATTGCCAACGGGGCGATGATGACAATCAGCGATGCCGTCGTCAGGATTTTCCCAAAACGAGCGTTGCGTTCGACGAGTGGAGTATTGGTTACGACTTGAGCCATTCTTTTGGAGGTTGGAGGTTGAAAGTTGGAGGTTAGAGGTTGGAGGTTGGAGATTAGAGGTTAGAGGTTAGAGGTTGGAGATTAGAGGTTAGAGGTTGGAGGTTGGAGATTGGAGATTGCCTCCAACTTCCAACTTCCAACTTCCAACTCCCAACTTCCAACTTCCAACTTCCAACTTCCAACTCCCAACTTCCAATTTCCAACTTCTAACTTCCAATTTCTAAACATCAAATTTTCGCAAGACGAGACATGCGTTTTGCCCGCCCAATCCAAACGAATTGGACAGGATGGTTTCGACACGCGCCGCACGCGCGCCTTCGGCAACCAGATCGAGTCCGGCGCATTCCGCGTCGGGTTGGCGCAAGTTAATCGTCGGGTGAATTTTTTGATCGCGCAAGGTCAGCATCGAAACGACCGCTTCCAATGCGCCGCCTGCGCCGAGCGTGTGTCCGATCATGGACTTGTGCGCGCTGATGGGAATTTGCGCCGCGCGTGCGCCAAATAATTTTTTGATCGCTCTGGCTTCGATGTTGTCGCCGACGACGGTTGACGTCGCGTGCGCGCTGACGTAATCAATTTCGTCAACCCCGATGCCCGCGTCGGCGAGCGCGAGTTTCATCACGCGCACCTCGCCGTCGCCGCTCGGGTCCGGCGCGACCACGTCGAACGCATCGCTCGCGACGGAACTGCCCAAGACTTCGCCGTAAATCGGCGCGTCGCGCGCGATGGCATGGTCGAGCGATTCGAGTACGAGAATCGCCGCGCCTTCGCCCATCACGAACCCGTCGCGCGTCGCGTCGAACGGACGCGAGGCCGTTTCCGGTGTGTCATTGTAATGGGTCGAGATGGCGCGCATTTGCGCGAACGCGGCAACGCCGATGGGGACCAGTCCCGCTTCGGCGCCGCCGACGAACATGACATCCGCCCAACCGCGACGGATGAGTTCCGCGCCCTCGCCAATGGTTTGTGTGCCCGATGAGCACGCCGCCGTAATCGTTCCCAAATAGCCGAGCGCGCCAGTCGTCATGCTGACGTGGAACGCGGGTGCATTCGGCATCGCCGCGCCAATCGCGAACGGCGAAACGCGCTGCCACCCTTTGGTGTACATAGTGCGCAGCCCTTCTTCGGTCGAGTCAATGCCGCCGACCGCGGTGCCGATGAACACACCCACGCGTTCGCGATTCTCTACAGGCAATTCCAGGTGCGCGTCGCGCGCCGCCATTTTGGCGCACGCGATCGCGAATTGCGAACAACGCGCCATGCGCCGCGCTTCTTTGAAATCCATAAAGTCGCGCGGGTCAAAATTCTTTACTTCGCCGCCGACGCGGGAAGGATAAGGCGCGGCGTCGAAACGCGAGATGGCGCCGATGCCGCTTTTTCCGGCGAGCGTATTGTCCCAAAATTCTTGGACGGTGTTGCCGTTTGGCGCCAATGCGCCCATGCCGGTGACGACGACGCGCGGGCGGCGGTGGCGCGCCACGCGCGCCATTTGCAAAAGCGGTTTCGGCACAAGGTCTTGTTCTGCCGTGAACCGCTCTTCAAACAATTGATCGAGCATGACCGGTTCGAGGGTAGGGGATGCGAGTGTTTTAGGCACGCGGGGTTACTCCGCTGCGGATAGTTTCGAGGATCTGGCTTTCGACGGCGCGCATCGCCGCACGCACCGCGTGTTTGACGGCGACCTCATTCGAGCGTCCGTGCCCGATAATGACGACGCCATTCACGCCCAACAGAGGCGCGCCGCCATATTCCGTATAATCCAAAATTTTCTTTACTTTTGTAAACGCGGGCATTGCCAACGCGCCGCCCATCATCGTCAAGGGGCTGCTTTTGATCTCACTGCGAATTAAATCATTCAGCATTTTGGAAATGCCTTCGGCGGTCTTGAGCGCGATGTTGCCCACAAAGCCGTCGGCGACGATAACATCGGCAAGCCGCGCGGCAATATCTTTGCCTTCGACGTTGCCGATAAAATTCATGCCCGTGCTTTGCGCGCGTTGTTTCAACAGCACATGCGCGGCTTGGACGTCTTGATTGCCTTTGGTTTCTTCCTCGCCGTTCGCGAGCAGCGCCACGCGCGGTTGTTCCATGCCCAACACGGCGCGCATGTACGATTCGCCCATGATGCCGAATTGTTCCAGCCATTCGGGTTTGCAGTCGGTGTTCGCGCCCACGTCAATCAAGAGACAGGGACCCTGGGGTGTAGGAAAGAGCGCGCCGAGCGCGGGACGATGCACGCCTTTGATGCGTTGGAGATGCAAGACGGAAGCGGCAAGGACTGCGCCGGTATTGCCCATCGAAACAAACGCGTCGGCGCGGGCTTGTTTCAACTGCTCGATGCCGACGACGATGGAAGCGTCTTTTTTTTCTTTGACTGCCAGCGCGGGATGCTCGCGCATTTCGATTTCTTGAGAAGCATGTTGGAGGCTGACGCTTGACGGCACAGCGCCGAGTTTATTCAATTCCGCGCGAATGCGGGTCTCGTCGCCGACGAGCAGGATTTCGACATCGTACTCGCGAGCCGCGTCTACCGCGCCACGTACATCCGGCGCGGGACGCCTGTCGCTGCCCATTGCATCCACGATGATTCTCATTGACGGTGGGCTATTGTACTTTACTTTTACGAATCCGCAAAAGTGATTTTCTATGGCAAGACCCCAAGTGTTTATACCGCAACGCGCGACGCGATGAGCGATATTGTTGAAAAACACTTGGGGTCTTGCATCGTCGCGACTTGGACACAGCCACAGATTTTGAGATTCGCGAATTGACGTTGCTTAAAATTCTCACTCATGCTACACTCGCGGACGTGGAATCTTCATCGTTTCGGCCCCCCGTGGGACGGCGCATTGCGCTGCAATTATCTTCGGCACGACCTTTAACCTGGCTGGGTCCCATTGCGGCAACGATCTGCGGCGCGCTCGCCGCGAGTGGACTGATTATTTCCGGGGAAACGCTCTTGCGCGTGGCGATTGCGGTCTTGTTGACCGATCCGATTTTGGGCGCGTGGCGCGCGGCGTGGGTGAATACCGATTGGCGGCGTCCAATGCAGGGCTGGCGGGCGACGCCGACGCGCGCGTGGATGCTCGTGCCGTATGCGCGGCTCGGCTCACCGGCGGCGCGTTTTTCGCAGTGGCTCTCTTCGCGCGCGAATTTTTGGCGGGACGCGATTGTGCCGCACGTCGGACAATCCATTACTGCCATCATCGTCACCGCGCTGATTGCGTTGTCCATTGCATTGGCGTTGAGTTATACGGCGTTTGTGCTGACGCTCGTTGCGCTGGCGTTTGCGCCGCTGGAAAGCGAGTTGGGCGAACATGGCGCGGGACGTTGGGCGCGCGCTTTGGTCGAAATCGGGATGGCGTGGCTCATCGGCGATGCGGCAATTTCCCAACTTTTTCCGCCGCTCGATTCCGCCATTCTGGCGCTGCTGTTTGCGATGACGTATCGCGGCTTGCTGTCGGTGGCGACGCGCCCGCGTTTGGGTTTAGCGATTGCGGATGGGTCCCAAATCGCAGTGATTGTGTTTTTGATTGCGCGCGGCGCCATGATCAGTGCGACCATTATCGGGTTGGCATTGGGCGCACAGCTACTATGGCAAACGCTCGTCCGCACCGGGCGACTGGAAGCCAAAACATTTTTGGAACGCGTGCAGTGGTTTGTTTTACTCGCGATGGTCATCGCAGCGCTTGGAAGTTAGACACAAACAGAAGAAACTGTCGCCCAACACATCCATCCGCGAGACGCGAAATTGGCAAGCCAGATTCGCAACGCGGCGCATTCCGTTCCCTCCAACATTGCCGAAGGGTATGGCTATCGCGAAAAGGAAAATGATTTCAAACGTTTCTTGCGGATAGCGATGGGTCGGCGAACGAGGTGGTTGCAAGATTGGATTCGGCGCGGGTGTCAGGTTACGTTGATTCGAAGACAAACGATGCTTTGGCAGCGCAATGGACAGTGGTAGGAAAGCAGTTGAACAAGCTCATTCAAAACTGGCGCAAATTCCAGTAACCCAACATCCAACATCCAACATCCAACATCCAACATCCAACATCCAACATCCAACATCCAACATCCAACATCCAACATCCAACATCTAACTTCCAACATCTAACTTCCAACATCTAACATCCAACATCCAACATCTAACTTCCAACATCTAACTTCCAACTTCTAACATCCAACATCTAACTTCCAACATCTAACTTCCAACTTCTAACTTCCAACTTCTAACTTCCAATTTCCCATGAAAATCGGAGTCATCTCTGACACCCATATTCCTGACTTGCGCCGCTCGCTGCCGGCGCGCGTGATGGAAATTTTTTCGACGGTTGAAATCGTTTTGCACGCCGGCGATATTACTTCGATTGAAGTGCTGCAGCAGCTGCAAGAATCGGTCTCGCTGACCTTTGCGGTGTACGGCGAAGATGATTCGCCCGAAGTCAAATCCTATTTGCAGGAATCCCAAGTTCTGGAATTTGGCGGCTTGCGGCTCGGGCTGATTCACGGCAACCGTGAAGCGCGCGTAGATGTCAGCAACCGCTTGAGTCGGCTCCTGCGACGCGATCCGTACAATCCCGAATATATCAATTTCATCGTGAGTCGTTTCAACAACGTGGATGCGATTGTCTTTGGACACACGCACGTTCCGTACGCCAAAGTCCATGACGGCGTGTTTCTGTTTAACCCCGGTTCGATCAACCCCTATCGCGATGAGCCGACCGTAGGGCTGCTGGAGATTGACAATCGCGGGATTCGCGGGCGCATTTTGCCGCTGTGAACCGGGACGTACGACGACCGAATCAAAAAGGTGAACCCTTATGCCCGCCAATAAATCGGTTTTTCAGGATGCGCTAAAAAAAGCGTCGAACGCGGCGTGGGATCAACGCTGGGATACGGCGATCAAAGAATATCGCCGCGCGCTCGCGGAATTTCCTGAGGATGTTTCGGCGCGCAGCGGGCTTGCGCTCGCCCTTCAAGAATCCAACAAGTTCGAGCAGGCGCTCGCCGAATACAGGGTGCTCGTGAAAGTGCAGCCCGGCGACCCGGTGCCGCTGGCACACGTCGCCGTGTTGCTGGAGCGAATGAATCACAAGAGCGAAGCGTGCGAGACCTACATTCAGATTGCGGATATTTATCAGCAGCAGAAACAAATGAACAAAGCGGTCGAAGCGTGGCGCAAGGCGAGTTCGCTGGAACCCGAACGCCCAGAACCGCATGAAAAACTTGGCAGCGCATTTGCCGAAGCCGGGCACATCGGTCCGGCGGCGCGCGAGTGGTTTGCTCTGGCAAAACTCGCGCAAAAGAGCGGCGACTTTGCGCGCGCCCAACAATTCGTCGAACGGACGCTTGCCGTGGAGCCGGACAACACCCAAGCCAAATTTTTATTGAACGAACTGACCGGACGCGGCGCGTCGCTTGCGGCACAGCCCGGCGCAAGTCCGGTCGAAATGGCGCGGCGCAGCGCGCTGTCGCGACTTGCCGCGTCGGTGCTGGACGAAAAGACGCCGTGGCGGCGCGCCGACAGCCCTGGGGGGGCGAGCGGCGATGTAGACACGCTGCTCGCGCGCGCCATTGACGCGCAAGAGAAAGGACAGACGCGCGAAGCCATTCAATGGTACGAAGAACTCATCGCGGCGGGCATGACGCGGCCCGAAGTACAGTTCAATCTCGCGATCCTGTACCAGAATAATTTGCGGCACGACGCCGCGATTCAATTGCTCACGCAGACCGCGCACGCGCCGCAATTCGCGGTGGCTTCGCATTTTGCGCTGGGGCAATCGTATCGCGCGCAGGGCAAAGTGGACGACGCGCTGGATCATTACATTCAGGCGATGAAAATCGTTGACCTGAGCTCGGTCAATCGCGGGCAAGCGGACCAAGTCATTCGCCTGTATGAATCGCTCGCCGAAGGATATCGCGCCAAAGGCGATGAAGCCAGCGCACAGCGCTTTGGCGAATCGCTGCTCGATTTTCTCAACAGCAAAGGTTGGCAGGACAAGGTGCGCGAGGTGCGCGAGCACATCGAGTTGGCAGCGGTGACCGGCACGCCGCTTTCGATGCAAGAAGTGTTCGAGACGCCCGAAGCGCAGCGCGTGATTGCGTTGATGCGCAGCAGCGCCGAATTGATGCGGGCGAAAAAACTGTATGCGGCGGGCGAACTCGCGTATCAGGCGCTTGAACTGGCGCCGAATTATTTGCCCGCGCACGTCCAGGTCGCCGAAATTACGGTGGCCGCCGGACGCATCAACGACGCGCTGGCAAAATATGATATGCTCGCCGAAACCGCCGAGGTGCGGCGCGATTTGCCAAAAGCGATTGCTTTTTATAGACAGGCGCTCAATCTGGGCGTGGACGATGTCGCGCGGCGCGCCAAACTGATCAACGTGCTCGTGCAAAGCGGGCAGCTCACCGAAGCGATTGCAGAATATGAGATTGTCGGGCAAGCCCTGGCGTCCAGCGGGCAATTGCAAAAGGCAGCGGACAAGTACGCCGAAGGTTTGGCGATGGCGGAACGCGCCGGGGTGGTCGGCGAAGCCGCAGACAAACTCCGTTTGCAGCTCGCCCTCACGAATTACAAATTGCGCGAGTACGATAAAGCATTGGCGTTGTTTCAAGCGATCCAGCGCGCGCAGCCGGAAGAAAATCAGGCGCGCTATTATCTGGTCGAGTTGTACTATCGTCGCGGCCAGGTACGTGAGGCAGAGAACGAATTGAACGCCTTGATGGAGCGGATAGCCAGCTCACCGCAAGAGCTCCAAGAAACATTGACCGCGCTTGCCGATGCGTTCCCTGACAACGTGCGGGTGCACAGGGAACTTGGGCAGCTCTATGTCCGGCGCGGCGAAATTGCCAAGGCGGTGGAACTGCTCGACGGCTTGGGTGATCGTCTCTTGGGCGCAGGGAAAAACAGTGAGGCGATTGTGGTCGTGCAAGACATTATTGCGTTGAATCCGCCGCAGGTGAGTGATTACCGCAGGTTGTTGCTCGAACTGCGCGAACCGCAAGCCGGATGATGCCAGAGCTGCCACGCCCGACCGGCGTGGTAGTTTTTTTGTCAGACCCTTGTAATCATCCTGTTGGATGAATCGTGGATGTTGGGATACAATGACTGTATACCATGAGTGATCAAGATTTGCTTGCCCGGCTGAATGTTTCGAGCATCATTGACATTGCGCTGGTGGCGCTGGTTTTTCTCGGACTATTTTATTTGGTGCGCGGCACGCGCGCCGTCATCTTGCTGCGTGGCATTCTGCTGGTCGCGTTCGTCGCCGTCCTCGCGAGCACCCTGTTCAATCTGACCGCGTTCAATTGGCTCATCCGCAATTCGATCCCCGCGCTGTTAGTTGCGATTCCCGTGATCTTTCAACCAGAGCTGCGGCGCGCGTTCGAGCGTCTGGGGCGTCCGCGTGCGCTGCTCGGCGCGCGGACGACGGACTCGACGACAAAATTTCTCGCGACGCTTTCGCGCGCTGCTGGGGCACTATCGCGGCTGCAATGCGGCGCGCTGCTGATTGTGGAAGGACGCACCGGCTTGCAAGAGTATATTGACACGGGCGTACGTCTCGACGCGGAAATCTCTGTGGATTTGCTCTCGACCGTTTTTGACAAGCATACCAACTTGCACGACGGCGCGGTGATTATTCGGGATGAACGCCTGCTCGCCGCGAGCTGCATGTTGCCGTTATCCGAAAATCCCGACATTGATCGCGATTTGGGCACACGCCATCGCGCCGCGTTGGGCGTCACCGAAAGCACCGATGCGATTGCGTTGGTCGTGTCGGAAGAAACGGGCGCGATTTCTGTCGCACACAACGGGCGCCTCATTCGTAATTTGGATGAAGGCAATCTGAATCGCCTCTTGACCAATTTGTACACCGGCGCGCATCCCCACAATTCGGTGCGCCGTTTGTTTGCACCGCTCGTGGGCGCGTCCGGCGCCAAAAATCTGGTGCGGAAAAATTGATACTGCGGTCGCTCCTCTCGAACACCTCGTCGGTGCTCATTGCCATCGTCTTTGCGCTGGTCGTGTGGGTGGTCGCGACGAACGAGCAGAATCCGACGCGCGAAGGATTGTTCGCCGACGCGATTCCGATCACGTTCGAGAATCGCGGTGAGGATTTGCAAATCCTCGATCCTTCGCGCCTGATCGCGCGTGTGCGCATCCGTACGCAAGAAGACGTCTGGCAAAATTTGAACGGCGCGAACTTTGTCGTGAAAGCCGACCTCGGCGGTTTGGATGCCGGCGAGCATCAGGTGGAACTGATTGCGGTGAGCGCCGATCCGCGCGTGAGAATTACGGCAATTGATCCCCCGACCGTGCAGCTGCAGCTCGAAAAAATTCGCCAAGTTGCAATGACGATTCGCGTGCGCGTGCTGGACGAACCGCCGCTCGGTTATGAAATGAAAACGCCCGAGGTGTCGCCGTCGCGGGTGACGGTGATTGGTCCGCAAAACGAAATCGAACGGGTCAACGATGCTACGGTGGATATCGCGCTGCGCGGCGCAAAAACGGCGATAGACCGCGAAGCGAGTGTGGCGCTTCACGACGCGCAGGGCAATCCAGTTCAAAACTTGACAGTGACGCCTGCGACGGTCAAGGTGCGCATTCCCATCGAACAGCGCGTGGGGTACAAAGATGCCGCCGTCAAAGCGGTGATTCGCGGCAATGTCGCCTCGGGGTATTGGGTGAGCGACATCAGCGTTGATCCCGCGACGGTCACGCTCGTCGGCGCGCCGGACGCGTTGAACCAACTCGGCGGTTTTGTCGAAACGGAACCATTGGATGCGACCGGCGCGAAAGAAAGCATTACCAAACGCGTGCGCCTGAAATTGCCCGAAGGCGTGTCGGTCTTGAACGCGAACGACGTGATGCTGCGCGTCGCCGTCGAGCCAGTGTTGAGTGGATTGACGGTGCGGCGACCGGTAACGATTTCGGAAACGTGTACTTTGCCTTCGACGGTTTCGCCCGACACGGTGGATGTGATTTTATCGGGACCGCTGCCCATTTTACAAACGCTGAAGGCGGATGATGTGCAAATTGTGGTGGATGCGCCGCGCTGTGTCCCCGGCTCGTTTCAAAGCGAACTGCGCGCGGTGAATGTGCCTGCCAAGATTACTGTCGAAAGCATCGTGCCCGCGACGGCAGAAGTGAATGTCGAACCAACCCCTTGAGCCGCGCCCGGCGCTCGAAAATTCGGAAACCCGTTATCCGCGCGTTGTCTCATCGGCGCGCTATAACGGGTTTTTGAAATTGCGGCATTGGCTTGGCTTGCTATTCGTCGTCACGCTGCCGTTATTGTTTTATTGGCGCGCAACGTTCGGACGAGCCGTGTTTTTCTTTGGCGATCTGGCGCGTTTTTTTTATCCGATGCGCGTACTGTACGCCGACGCGTTGTCGGCGGGCAGACTGTCGTTATGGCAACCCGAAATCCTCGCCGGAATTCCCTTGCTCGCCGAAATGCAAATCGGCGCGCTGTATCCGCCGCATTTGTTTTTGTTTCGTTTCCTCCCCGTTGACCTCGCATTAAATTACGACATTTTGCTGCACCTGATATGGCTCGGCGCGGGCATGTACCTGTTCGCGCGCGGGCGAGACATTTCCGTCACGGGCGCAATGATCGCGGCGCTGGCGTTGACGTTCGGCGGCTTTGGCGCAGCGCGCATTACGCATCCGAATGTGTTAAACGTTGCCGCGTGGCTGCCGTGGCTGTTGTGGTTGTACGAATTGTGGCGCGCCGGGTGGCGCCCTTTGCTCGCATGGTCGCTGCTCACGATCGCGTTCGCGCTGCAATGGCTCGGCGGTCATCCACAGTTCGCGCTCATCAACGCGTTGGTGTTTGCCGTGTATGTGATGGCGGAGAGGGTGGGGAGAGCGGAGAGGGCGAAAGAGGGCGCAAGAGGGCGGAGAGGGCGCGAGAGGGCGGAGAGGGCGCAAGAGGGCGCGAGAGGGCGCGAGAGGGCGGAGAGGGCGGAGAGGGCGGAGAGGGCGGAGAGGGCGGAGAGGGCGGAGGGGGCGCAAGAGGGCGCAAGAGGGCGCGAGAGGGCGGAGAGGGCGCAAGAGGGTGGAGAAGGCAAAGGCGCGCAAAAGCAATCACTGATGACTGGTCACTGGTCACTGATGACTGGTCACTGGTCACTGATGACTGCATTCACCGCGCTCATACTTGGCACCCTCATCGCGTCGGCACAGCTCTTGCCGACGTTTGAATTTTCGCAGCAGTCGGCGCGCGCAGGGGGGGTGGATTCGGAATTTTTTACGACGTTTTCGTATCATCCACTCTATCTCGCGCTGCTCGGCGCGCCGTTCTTGCGCGGCAATCCATATCCGAATACGTCGGTTGAAATGATCGCGTACATCGGGATTTTGCCGTTGGTGCTCGCACTAGCAGCTGTCGTGTTGAAACGCCAACGCGTGACGTGGCTCTGGGCGGCATTAGCGTTGGGCGCGCTGCTGTTGGCGTTTGGAGGCAACACGCCGCTGTATCCCGCGCTGCGCGTGCTGCCGCTGTTTAATTTATTTCGCGTGCCCGCGCGTTTTTTATTTCCCTTTGCGTTCGGGCTTGCAATGTTGGCGGGGATGGGATTCGACGCGCTGCGCGCGCGGACGTTCGTTTCCAAAATTTTGCGAAACGCATGGATCGCCGCGAGCGCGGTCCTTTTTTTCACGATCTTAATTTTCGCGCTCGCGAATGTTTTACCTGTTGACGCGTGGCTCGAGGCGTGGCGTTTGCTGCCAGTGATTTTTGGCGGACTGGCGCTGCTGCTCGTGCTGCGCGCGTCGCGCATGGATCGCGTGTTTTTCACGGTGAGCGCGGTGGGCTTGACGCTGCTGGATTTACTGGCGTTCAGCGCGGTGTATGCGCAAACGTACAATCAAATCGCGCCGCGCGCCGAGATTTTCCCGCGCCCGCGCGTGCTCGACACGTTGAAATTGGACGACGGCGCGCGCGTCTTGACGAGCGAATGGATTCTGCCGTGGATTCCGGTGATGAACGAGAGTTTGTATCCGAATCTCAACGCCGCGCACGGCGTCAATGCCGCGCACGGTTATACGCCGCTGGCGCCGCGCCAGACGCAAGAATTCTTGGATCGTCCATCGCCAGTCATGTTGAACAAACTTGGCGTGCGTTATTTTTTGATTCCCCAACTTTTGCCCGTGGACCCGAAAACCGAAGCCGCCGATGTGTGGAATCCGTTTATGCTCGATCCCATTTCCGCGCCGCTCGAATTCACGCCGATAGATTCGGACAGCATCGAAATTGAATCGTCGCTCGCGCAATCGGCGGATTTGCGAACGGGCGCGGTGGTCGCCGACATTGTGCTGCGCGACGAAAGCGGGCAAGCGTATCGGATACCCATACTGGCGGGACGCGATACGGCGGAATGGGCGTACGACCGCAGCGATGTGCAGCAAGCTGTCAAACACACGCGTCCCGAAGTCGCTTCGTCATTTCCCGCGCGTTCCGCGTTTCCGATTGAGGAACATGTCGGGCACACGTTTCGTACGCGCCTCAATTTTACAAACACGCCCGCGCCGATTGTGAAACTGCGCCTCGAGCCAAAAATTGACGCGGGTTTGCTGCACGTGCAAAATATCGCGCTGTGGAACGGCGCTGCGCGCATCGAGCTCGCGCCGCTGCTGGGCAAGGGGCGGCATACGTTGGTGTATCGCAGCGAAGATGTTGCCGTGTTCGAGAATCCCGACGCGGCGCCGCGCGCGTTCATTACGCATAATGTCAAACGCGTGTCCGACGACGAGGCGTTCCGGCAATTGCGTTCGCCGCAGCCGAACGCCGAAATTTATGTTTCCGCCGGTCCCGAGTTTGATACGGATGTCGGGCAGGGGTTCAACGAACGCGCGACGGTTGTTTCGTATGAACCGGAACGCGCGGTGGTTGACACGCAATTAGATTCAGAGGGTTATTTGGTTTTGAGCGACGCGTGGGATCCGGGCTGGATGGCTTTGGTAGATGGCGCGCCCGCGCCAATCGTGCGCGCGGATGTGATTTTTCGTGCGGTGTTGTTGAATGCGGGCGCGCACCGCGTCGAATTTTTGTATCGCCCGCGCGCCTTTTACATGGGCGTCATACTTTCGGGCATCGGCATCGCGCTGCTGGGCGTTGTGATATTGGCGACCGTGTTGGCGCGTTTGCGGCGCAAGCCCCATTCGCTTGACATTTCTGCATAGCACTAGCATACTCTTGGCAATCCGGTGAATCGGAAATAGGCGGCCAAGACCTGACAGGTTTTTGAGACGTACGTTTTATTTGTCGCGGGCGCGGTGTACATCACGAATAGTGTGTGTAACGCGCACGCGATAGAAACCTGTCAGGTCTTGCGCCACGTTTTCATGCTCGACTGATTCATTTTTGCGAGGTGTACCCATGAATTTCATCAACCGCATGATCGTCGTAATCCTGCTGCTCGCTGTGCTCGCCTTGTCGTGCGTTGGGTTTTTCGCCATGCTGCTCGTGCGCAATGTGATCGCTCCGACGGTGCAACCTACGCTCAACGCCTTGTCCGACAGCGGCAATGTCTATCCGCTGTTCTTTTGTTTAGGCATGGCTTTGATCGGCGCAGTCCTGTCTGTGTTATTGCTGTATATGGAACTGATACCGAGCGGCAAAATGCGGATGCGTCTGAAATCTATTCAAGGCGCGGATGTGATGCTGAGCGCGGACGCAATCACGACGCAGCTGCAATACGCCCTCGACCCGCTGCCCGGGGTGCTCAACGTGCATCCCAAGGTCGGCAAAGGCAAAGACGACACCGTGGACGTGATGGTGGAAATGAGCACGACTTCGGATGTCGAAATCAAACAAAAGACGAACGAAGTGATGGATGTGACGCGCACGGTGTTGGAAGGCGGACTGGGTTTGCGCGTGGGCAAAGTGCAAATCAAGATTGACCAGATGAAGCCGCCGAAAAAGAGTTTGCCGAGTTTGCCGAAAATGGATTTACCGAAATTGATTTCCGCCAAACACGAAGAGGCGAACGAAAACGCGCTCAAGAGCTAGCCGCCAAGACCTGATACAGTACATCACACATTTGGCGCTTATCATCGAATTGAATTCGACGTCTCAATAAAGCATCCGCAAAAACAAAGCAGAACAATGCAGCACGATGCAGTGTGTCTGTTTTCGCCTTGTTTTTTCTTTGGCCTTGTTCAGGCGTCGAATTCGATTCGATGATGGTTGAATTCCAAACAAAGCATGAATGTACAAGTCAGTGCCACGCCGCCGGACAAACCCGAACTGAAAACGCTGGTCGAGGCGTTCATTCTCGTTTCCGACGGACCGGTTTCGCTCGAAACGCTCGCGCAGGCGTTGCAGCAAGACCTGGTGACGATTGAATTTGTCGTGGCGGAACTGGAAGGCGATTACGCGATGCGCGGCATTCGTTTGCAAAAAATGCGCGACCGCGTGCAGTTTGTCACTGCGCCCGAAGTTTCGGAATACGTCCAAAAATATCTCGGTCTCGACACCGCGCCGCGTCTTTCGCCCGCCGCGCTCGAAACGCTCGCCATCATCGCGTATCGGCAACCGATCACGCGTCCGCAAATCGAAGCGATTCGCGGTGTGAACTGCGACGCGGTCGTACACACACTTCTCGCGCGCAATTTGATCGAAGCCGTCGGCGAATTGGAAACGGTGGGGCATCCGACGATTTACGGGACGACGTTCGATTTCTTGCAATACTTTGGTCTGACGAATCTGGAGCAACTCCCGCCGCTGCCCGACAACATGATGCCCGTGCTGCCCGCGATTTTGGGAAATGGGGCGATTGAAAAAGAAACTGCCGAGCCGACGCGAACGATTGGGACGGATGTGAGTGCTGGGGGTTCAATGGGGATTGAATCGAATGTGGTCGAATCGGTTGTGGCGGAAGCGGAAGCGGTGACAGCAGAGGCGGTGAATGGAAGTGATTCTGTGATAGAGCGCACGGGTGTGGCACAAGATGTGGGAACGCTGGACGCCTAAAAGC
This sequence comes from Chloroflexota bacterium, assembly GCA_016209205.1. Taxonomy (GTDB): domain Bacteria; phylum Chloroflexota; class Anaerolineae; order UBA4142; family SHND01; genus SHND01. Next base: position 1,826 of record JACQWQ010000117.1, on the reverse strand, counting down.
GATTATGCAGCATCTTGCCGCATAATCCCAAGTTGGGCGGCACTGCCATTGATACACTCTATGTCCGTTGATGTGTTGCGACTCATACCCGTTGATCCAACGTTCACGCCAAGTGCTAATGCACAGCGCGAGCAATTGAATTGTTCTGTTCTTTTTTCCCTGCGGCTGCTAAAGTAAATGCTCAAATCACAGCGGATGTGAAGTTTGTCGATCAAGGTCAAAATTTCGAGCGGGTGCTTTGCCCCTTCTGTAACTCGGTCATTGAAGCAGAATGGTGGCAAGCTGCGATGGACAAAGCGCAGGCAAGCAGCTTTAATCATCTCGCTGTAATGACCCCTTGCTGTGGAGCCAGTAGTTCGTTAGATGATCTGAAATATGAATTGCCTGCTGGCTTTGCACGTTTTGTACTAGAAGCCCAAGACCCCAAAGCAGATTTGGACGACCAGCAAATGCAAGCGTTGGCACAAATCATCGGGGTGGGTCTGCGCAAGATTTGGGCGCATTACTAATTTCTGGCTTCGGGTTTTTCCTGCTCCCAAACCTTGTCCATGCCTGCCCACTCGCCACTAACGCACACCGTTGGGCTGCGCCTTTCACCCCCGGAAGGAGATCAACGATGTGGGGCATTCAGAAGTTAGGCGGGCTGGCTGCGTTTGTCCAAATCGGGCTGATGGTTGTCATCCTGCTCGCGGACTTGGTTCTTTTGCCGGCAGCGGGATTGAGTCCCGTAGATGGGCAATTGCCCGAGGCTGGCACAGTGCTAGCGAAAAACAATAATCCAACGCTGGTAGTTCTGGACCTAGCGGCCTTGGTGCTCAGTCAGACCATCATTCTGATTTGGGCAGGGCTGCGCGACCGGCTGGGAGGCAACGCGCCCAACCGAAGCCGGCTGGCAATGGCGTCAGCCTCCATAGCCAGCGTGTTGTTCGTGGCTGGGTCGGTGACTTCGCTAAACAGCAGACCGATGCTGGCTACCATTCAGGATGAGACCGTTGCCGTGACCGTCGGCCTCGGTCTCAGGACGATCACAGGCGGACTATTTGGCGGAGGCGCCCTCATGGTCGGTTGGGCAGCGATCCTTTCCGGTTGGGCTGCACTGAGTAAGGGCGGACTGCCCAAGTTGCTGAGCTGGCTCTTGCTGATAAGCGGCGTTGGGCTGATGCTTCCTCTTTTGCCAAGTGCGATCCCCAGTCCAGAAGCTGCCCTGCTGTTGTATGTTGGGATAGCTGCAAAAGCGACAATCCCTATCTGGACCATCTGGCTGGGGTTGCTACTGTGGCACGGCTGAAGCGAAGGCGACTCGTCCGCCCCGCCACTGAAATCCAATGGTTAAAAATGGTCCCGTATCAAAAACGGCATTACGACGACAATACCTTCGCCAAAATTACTTTTCGCTGCTCGTGCGGATTTGTAATCCGCAAAAATAGGCGGGATTACTCGGATGGAGTTCATCCGCAATCCCTCACGAGCAAAAAGGGAATTGGCGAAGGTGTTGGACAAGGGAAGGATTTGCAGATGAGTTACAAGAGAGTTGTGATCACACGCTTTGGAGGTCCAGAAGTATTCCAAGTGGTGGTAGAGGACAAGTTACCCGCGCCCCAAAAGGGACAAGTGCGGATAAAGACGCTTGCTACGAGCGCCTGTTTCACGGATACGATGATACGAAAAGGCATTTACTATGGCGTCAAGAAGAAACCCCCTTTTGCTCTCGGGTATGATGTTGTGGGTATGGTTGATGAACTTGGCGAAGGGGTCACGAATCTTCACATAGGACAGCGAGTTGCTGAATTAACGGTTACAGGAGCGTATTCTGAATATCTTTGTTT
>JACQWQ010000009.1 GCA_016209205.1 Chloroflexota bacterium | reverse complement strand
TGTAGGAGAGGGGTTGGGGGTGAGGTGCTCCCCTCTCTTTGTAGGAGAGGGGTTGGGGGTGAGGTGCTCCCCTCTCTTTGTAGGAGAGGGGTTGGGGGTGAGGTGCTCCCCTCTCTTTGTAGGAGAGGGGTTGGGGGTGAGGTCACTCCCCCCATCTTCCAAAAACAACGGATAAATTTCCTTGCGCACCAAATCAATCAAGCGAATCCCCGTATAATCGTGAATCGCGATTTGCGTCCCGTCGCGTGACCACGCGGGCACGGGACTGTCGTCATAAATGTCCGTGAGTTGTTGAAATTTCCCGTTCGCAACATTCACGCGCCACAACGCGCCGGGCGCCGCATGCGCGTGCGCGGTTTGAACCAGACAGGTAGACAGGAAAACAAGGAAACAGGAATCGTCGTTCGACGCGGGTTGTCTTGGACGCGCGGCGAGCGGCAGCGTTTTACGCGGTTCGCCATGCACACCGAACGCGATCCACCGCCCGTCACGCGAAAAGCGCGGATTCAAAATCGCGGCAAAAGTTTCCGCCGCGACCAATTCTTTTTGATTCGTCCCATCGGCATTGGCAAGCCACAACGCCATGGTCGCATTTTGCAAATCGTACCGCACGAACGCGATGTGCGAACCATCGCGCGAAACATCCGCATCGCGCGCATCCTCGATCACCCCCCCCTCGTTTGCCCATTCCAACCGCGCGCGTTCGTTCGTCGTTTGCAAATTTTCCGCGCGTGTGACGAGTAGGCGTCCGTCGGGCGCGTAACGCGGGTACATGTACACCACATCGTTTGCCTCGGCGCGTACGACGGTTTGGATATTTTTTCCATCCGCGTTCGCTGTCCGAATATCCCCGCGCACGTTGCCGTCCGCCAAAAACAACAGCGCCGCATACGCGATCTGCGTACCATCCGGTGAATACGCGGGCATTTGCGCGATGGATTCGGTCGAACGCGCGACGAGCGGCGCAGCATCGCCATTCACCGCCGCTTGCAGCCACAAGCTGCCATCACCGGCGGCATAGACAAATGTACCGCGCACATTCAGCGGCGCGGATGGAGTGGCTTCGACAAAACCGGACGCGGGAATTGGCGATGCTGCGCGCGCGATTGCTTTCGCCATGGGTGAAGGTGTAGGTGAGCTCGTGGGCATCGCCGTCGGCTCTGTGATGCACGCGGAAACGAGCAAGAGGAATGCAAGCGAAAAAACGCGCGCGAAAAATTTTTCCTTCGACATGGCGCGTTCAGCATAAATCCATCGCGCCAAATGTCAAACCAATTCTTGCGGAGGTTTCGAGCGTGTGGATAAAGTACGCGGCTTGAGCACTGTCCAAAGCAAACCGCGCTGTGGGGCAACCAGATACGTGACGAAAAAAAATACGGTGGCAGTCAAGACGACCGCCGCGCCCGACGCGATGTTGAGATAATACGACAGATACAATCCAATGACCGATGCCGCCGCGCCCAGTATCGCCGACACGAGCATCATCGAAGGCAAACGACGCGTCAACAGATATGCCGTCGCGGCAGGCGTGACTAGCATCGCGGCGACGAGACCAACGCCGACGGTTTGCAAAGAAATGACGACGACGATTGCCATCAGCACCAGCAAAACATTTTTCAACACTTCGGTCGGCAAACGCAGCGTCGCCGCGAGCACCGCGTCAAACGAAATGACGAGCAATTCTTTGTACAACACCACAATCGTCAGCAAAACCACCGCGCCGAGCGCGGCAATCAAAATCAAATCGCTTTCACTCACGCCCAGCACATTGCCAAAGAGAATGTGCGTGAGATCGAGCGCGTAGGTTTTGATGGTGCTGATCAGCGCGACGCCGAGCGAAAGCGTTGCCGCAAACAAAATGCCGATGGCGGTATCTTCTTTGATCGCGCCGCCTTTGGTAAAAAACCCGATGCCCAACGCCACCACAATCGCCGCGACGAGTGCGCCGATCAAGATGTCGCCCTTGAGGAGGTAGGCAATCGCGATGCCCGGTAGAATCGCGTGTGACATGGCATCGCCGAGATACGCCATGCCGCGCAAAACGACATAACAGCCCACCACCGCGCACAGCACGCCGACCATCACCGACGCCAACATACCGCGCTGCATGAATCCGTACGCCAGTGGTTCGGTTAGAAAATTGATCATTGCTCCAAACTTTCCATCGAATCGTAATTCGTGGTGCGCAGCGCGCGCCATCAACAAAGCATTGCAAAAACAATGCGTCGGAAACGCGGAACGCTTTGTTTTTTCCAGCGCCTTTTTCAGGCGTCGAATTCGATTCGATGATTCGGTAGGCGCAGCATTATGAATCGCGTACGCGATGTTCCCTCGCGTGCTTGTTACTCGGAACTGTAGTTTCAAAACCCGTCGGATGTGAAACAACGTATTCATCGGGCGGACAACATTCATCCACGATCATTTTGTCTTGGATCAAGACCGCGTGCGCCCCGAACGCGCGCGTGAGATTTTCACTCGTCAGCACTTGCAACGGCGTTCCATACGCAATTACACGCCGATTGAGCAGCAGCACGCGGTCGAAATGCGACGCGGCGAGATTGAGATCGTGCGTCGAAACAATCAGCGTCACGCTTTGCGCTTGCAGTTTGTCGAGCAGCGCGAGCGTTGCTTCTTGCGTCGTAACGTCTATCCCGGTGAACGGTTCGTCCATCAACAAAATGTGCGGCTCTTGCACCAACGCGCGCGCGAGAAACACCCGCTGCTGCTGCCCGCCCGACAATTCGCCGATCGGACGCGCGGCGAGCGACGCAATCCCCATTTGCTTGAGGCAGCGCGTGACAATTTCGCGGTCGGGTTTGCCCGGACGCTTGAGCCAACCCAGCAAGCCATATCGCCCCATCATCACCACATCGCTTACGGTGACGGGAAAGCGCCAGTCTACTTCTTCGCGCTGCGGCACGTATGCGATACATTCCTGATGCGCGCCAAACGGCACATCGTGGATGAGAATCCCCCCCCCCTGCAAGGGCAAGAGTCCCACGAACGCTTTGAATAACGTAGACTTGCCCGCGCCGTTCGGTCCGACAACCGCAACGCGCATCCCTTCGGGCACGCTGAACGTCACATCGTCCAACGCGGGGCGCGGGCTGTGGTTATACGTCACGGAGATGTGGTTGACTTGCAAGTGAGCCGGAGGTCGAGAGTGGGTCATAACTGGAGACTGGAGATTGAGTGAAAGAGAGATAGAGTGAAAGAGAGATGGAGTGATGGAGTGAGAGAGTAAACAGTGATCGGTAATCAGTAATCAGTGAACAGTGATCGGCAATTGGTAAACAGTGATCGGTGATTGGCTATCCGCCATTTGCTGTCTGCCATTTGCGATTGACGTTTCACGCATCACGTTTCACGTTTTGCTATCGGCTATCGGCTATCGGCCATTCGCTATACGCTATCTCAACACCTCTACAATCAACTGCGTATCGTATTCGAGCATTTGCAGATAGGTGGGCGCGGGACCATTCGCATCGCTTGTCGAATGCGTGTAAAGCCCGGTCACGACTCGCACGCCGATATCCTTGGCGATTTGTTCTGCCACTTGAGGATTGTCGTTTTGTTCCAAAAAGATCGCTTGCGCGCGGCTCGTTTTGATTTGGTCAATCAATGCCGCAAGCTGCTGCGCGGTGCTCGAATCGGCAGAGCTGAAACTAGGCACAAGCATCCCGACAATCTCAAAGCCGTAGCGATCGGCATAGTAACCGAACGTATCGTGATCGGTGACGAGTTTGCGCTTGGCGGCGGGAAGCGCGTCGATCGTGGCTTGAATTTTGGCGTCGAGCGCGTTTAGTTTCGTGATATACGCGTCGGCATTCGCTTTGTATGTTGCCGCGCCTGCGGGATCCGCTTGGGTTAATCCGTCGCGGATGTTCTCTACATATTTGACAACTTGTGTCGGGTCGAGCCAAAAGTGCGGATCGCCCGGATTGTCCGCGTCGTGCGGCTCGCCGGGTTTGAGGGCGCGACTGGGCAAACCTTTGCTCGCTTCCAGCATGAGGTATTTGTTGCCCGCGTTTTCC
>JACQWQ010000086.1 GCA_016209205.1 Chloroflexota bacterium | reverse complement strand
GAGCACTTTTCCACAAAAAGCCGGCATGAAATCGTTTACAATGGCGATTCTTGGGGCACTTTAATGGCAAACTGCTCAAGTTATTGTTGGACGAATCCTTAACGAACGCTCTCGATGGTACAGTAGTCAACTTTGGCAAATTCCTTTTGCGTTCTTGAGTCTTGCGGCTATCACTATCGCGACTGTCGTTGACAAGAACAGAACAGCAGTGGGGTTGGTTTTCTTCGTTATCGCTTGTATTGGCATCGCTGTAATCTTTCATATGCGGGGCTTGGCAGATGGTGAGAGACGTGCAGTGCTCAACTTGCAGAAAATTGAAAGCCAGTTGTTTCTCGAGCAAACAGCCGTGTATCATCAACGCATCTGGGGTCCGCTCAGAGTAGCAGTTGCAATTGCGACTGTCGCGTTATTTGGCGCAGCAATTTACCTTCTGGCAATGCGCGATCCGTAAACTCATGCTCCCCGACCACGCCCCGCAGTCCGTTTCGTGCATTTCGTCAAAGGTGAGTGAACGAGTAAGGTGAGATGGGCGGAGGCGTGGCGGGGAGCGCGGCGTTCCCCGCCACGCCCTTGTAGTCGAAAGTCGGGTCGCGCAAGTCGTAGACAGGAATACGGAATGATGAGAGGGAATCGCAATGAACCCCAACTTTGAGTGGGATGAAGAAAAAGCCAAAGCAAATCTCAAATGGCACAAAATCACTTTCGATGAAGGCGCAACGGTTTTCAGTGACCCGTTTTCAATCACGATACTTGACCCCGACCATTCCATAGATGAGGAGCGCTATCTTGACATCGGTACTTCTGATAAAGGGCGAGTGCTGATAGTGTCCTATACGGAACGCGGAGCGAAGATACGGATTATCAGTTGCCGCAAGGCAACCCCAATGGAACGGAGACCCTATGAAGAAGGTAATGGCTAAAACAAATCAGACGATAGAGGATAATACCATGCGCGCTGAATATGATTTCACGGGCGGAGTGCGCGGCAAACACTACCACGCTATGCAGGGTGGATACACGATTACCATTCACAAGGCAGATGGTACAACCCTCGTGAAAGAGGTGAAGCCTGCGAAAGGCGCGGTCATTCTAGAGCCAGATGTCCGAAAGTATTTCCGAGATTCGGATTCTGTCAACGCGACATTGCGTTCCTTGATTCGACTCATTCCCATTCAGCGGAAGCCCATCACGAAATAGCGCGGCGCATAAACGTAGAAATACTGAACACGCACGAGCGGAGAACACACAGAGGTTGACGACGCGCGTTTAGCGTGTGCGCCAACCGAGTGATCCACGAAGGACACAAAGCACACGAAGAATCTTGGTGCCCTTCGTGTCCTTCGTGGATCACATGCACCACGAACAGGCGGCGGATAGAATGGCGTTTCCTAAAGCCAGCAATCTTGCTGCCGCCCGTCGTGGTGCTGAGGCGTTCGCGTCGGAATTGATAGCCCAGACATCTTTGCTGAGACAGGCAAGAGAAGGATAGAGACGCGGTATAATATGTTCAACACAGGCGCACTCACCTTTCGGGAGTTTATGATGCACGAGATTTTGCCGCGCTCAACCATTCACGAAGCCGTCTTGGAATTTTTGCGCGAGCGGTCTGATGTCGTCTTGTTTGGCGCGCAGGCAGTGAATGTCCAAGTCGAAAATGCGAACTTGCTCTCTTGACCTCATGTGAAGAGAGGGAAATATCATGTTTAATGCAGGCGTTCTGGCACTTTCAGAAAAACTTGTGAACGAACCACTACCTATCGCGACGATTCAAGATGCTGTGATTGAGTTTTTGTACGATCGCGACGACGTTGTCGTCTTTGGCGCGCAAGCGGTGAACGTTTATACGTCCGAACTACGGATGAGCCAAGATGTTGATGTGCTTTCTACGCGTGCAGCACAACTCGCAGAGGAATTGCGCGCTTTTCTAAATCAACGTTTCCACATCGCCGTACGAGTGCGTCAGGTTGCAGAAGGCAAAGGGCTGCGCTTGTATCAAGTCCGAAAAACAGGGAATCGCCATTTGGTGGATATTCGACCTGTTGAATTGCTGCCACCCCATCGCCGCGTTGGACGCGTTCTGGTCGCCACACCTGAAGAACTCGTCGCGCAAAAAGTGATCGCGGTTCATCAACGCAGCGGACAACCGAAAGCATTTACCGACCGCCGCGACTTGGCAATGCTCTTGCTTGCGTTTCCCGAATTGAAAAACGAGAACAGCACAGTGGCAGACCGACTGCGCGCGGCAAACGCAAGCGATGAGGTCATGCGCTTGTGGCGCGAAATCGTCGCCCAAGAGATTCGCGCGGCAGATGAAGATTCAGAGTTTGAATAATGGAAATCAATCTCCTCCGCTGCCCCGCGTGCGGCGCAACCATACCCCACGGCATCAAACCCAACGAACAGTTTCGTTGTCCGTCGTGCGGTTCCGTACTCGTTTTGACCGATGCGGAAGCGGCGAATCAGGTCTTGTGTACGCGCTGCCAAACCATCAACGAAGCAACAAACCGTTTCTGCGTCAACTGCGGCAGCACGCTCCAAGCCAATTGTCCGTTCTGCTACGCGGCAAATGAAACAGATGCCGTGTATTGCGTGAGTTGCGGCGCCAACATCAAAAAAGCGTTCGCGCAAAAAGCCGAATGGCTCGCCCAAAAAAAAGCGTACGACCAGGACCGCCGCGCGGCGCTCCAACAAGCCGAACAAGCCAGACGCCGCGCCGATTTGGAACAGCTGTTGGAAAAGTTGGATGAACCCGCACAGCATCCGTTTGCCATTTACTGCTTGCACGAATATGGGACCGACGCGGTCGAGCCGCTGATTGCTTTGCTCCAGGATGATGATCCCGACGCGCGCTTTGGCGCGGCGCACACGTTGGGCCTCATCGGCGACGAACGCGCGATTCCGGGTTTGATCAACGCGCTCGCGGATAAAGAACCTGCCGTGCGCTATTGGGCAGCCGAAGCGTTGGGAAAAATGCACGCCACAAGCGCCGCCGGCGCGCTTCAAAAATTGTTAAAAGACCGGCACGCCGGCGTTCGGCAACACGCGGCGCTCGTTTTGCGACAGCTCACTGGGGAACGCGCTTGACGATCCATCCGTTGGCGCGCGGTGGTTCGTTGCGTCGGATCCGACGCGAACGCTCACCACAAGGTTCAACTCGCCCTAATGAACCCCCGTTTCATCTTTCTCCCCTTTAACGCGCTGGTCGGCGCGATCATGGGTGCAATCGTCGGCTATCATTTTGAGCCAGCCGCAATGAATCAGCACATCCGCACTTGCAACCTCCGTGCGTTGTGGTCTCTATTTCAAAAAACAAATCTGCCGGAACAGATCAGCGCGGCAGAGACGAACCTAGGCCCGCTAACTGCCGGATTTTCCCGCATCCGTTGTCCGTCTTGCGGCTGGCGCCCCACACCCGTCGCGCGCTGGGTCTGCACCAACTGCCCGCAGCCGGAAAATTTTTGGGGCGGATGCGGAACGGTGTGGAATACCTTCACGACGCAAGCCGTCTGCCCCGGCTGCGGGCATTCATGGCGCTGGACGATTTGCCCGCGCTGCAACAAATGGTCACTGCACCAAGATTGGTACGTCAAGCAAACGGAGCAAGGAGGATAACGATGAATATTCCATCGCACGCGCGCGTCGTCGTCATCGGCGGCGGCGCAATCGGCTGTTCCGTTTTGTATCACCTCGTCAAATTCGGTTGGCGCGACGTGGTGCTGCTGGAACGCGCGGAACTCACGTCCGGTTCCACGTGGCGCGCCGCGGGCAACACGCCGCATTACAGCGGCAGCATGGCGATGAGTCGCGTGCATCAATATGGCGTCGCGTTGTATCAAATGCTCGAACAAGAGACCGGGCAGTCCGTCGGGTTTCACAAAACGGGCAGTCTGCGATTGGCGAACGTGCCCGACCGCATGGACGAATATCGCTATCATGCCGCCAAAGCGCGCTATCTCAACTTGCCGTTTGAAATCGTCGGCGTGGATGAAATCAAAAAATTGCACCCGCTCGTCAACACAGAAGGTATTCTCGGCGCGGTGTGGAATCCCGACGACGGGTATATTGATCCTTCGATGTTGACGAACGCGTACGCACAGGGCGCACGCAATGGCGGCGCGCAGATTTTTCGTCACACACCTGTCACCGCGATTTGTCAGCGCCTATCTGGTGAGTGGCAAGTGGACACCGCGCAAGGTTCCATCGTCGCCGAGCACGTCGTGAATGCGGCGGGCGTTTGGGCGCGCGAAGTCGGATTCCTCGCGGGACTCGACCTGCCCATCGTTTCGATGCAGCACCAGTACGTCGTCTTTGATCGCATTCCCGAACTCGTCGCGCTGGGTTACCGCGCGCCAATTGTGCGCGAAGTAGATGTTTCGTATTACATGCGGCAGGAAGTGGACGGCTTGCTCGTCGGTCCGTATGAAAAAAATGCGCGCACGTTTGGCGCGTACGGCATTCCAAAAGATTTCAGCGCAGAACCGCTCGCAAGTCGTCACGCATCTCGTGTATCGAGTGGCATTGTGCGTGACGACTTGCGACTACCCACCGACATCGAACGCTTGCAGCCGATTTTGCAAGGCGCAATGTACCGCGTGCCCATACTCGCGAATGCGGGCATCAAACGCGTCGTCAATGGACCCATCACGTACACGCCCGACGAAAGCCCGCTGCTTGGACCCGCGCCCGGTTTGCACAATTTTTGGCTCGCGTGCGGTTTCAGTTTTGGCATCACGCAATCCGGCGGCAGCGGCAAATTGCTGGCGGAATGGATCATGCACGGCAGTCCCGAGTTTGACATGCTCGAAACCGACCCGCGTCGCTTTGGGAGCTATGCCACGCTGCCCTACGCGATTGCGCGCGGCGTGGACAATTACGAGCACGAATACGTGATTGGCTATCCGTACGAAGAGCGCGAGGCAGGACGCCCTGCGCGCACTTCGGCATTGTACGATCGTTTGCGCGAGCGCGGCGCGTTTTTTAACACGCGCAATGGTTGGGAACGCGCGGGTTGGTTTGCCGCACCCGGCGAACGCGCGGTGGAAAATTACAGCTTTCGCCGCAGCAACGCGTTTTCTGCCGTCGCGCGTGAAGTCGCCCGCGTCCGCAGCGCCGTCGGCGTTCTCGACATGACGAGTTTCAGCAAATATCTCGTGACGGGACGCGACGCGGCGGCAGTGCTTGACCGCCTCATCGCAAATCGTTTGCCCCGACGCGACGGCGGCATTGTGTTGGCGCACGCGTTGAACGAACGCGGCGGCGTGCTTGCCGAAATGACGATTACGCGTCTGGCAGCGGACCGATTTTTCATCGCTTCGGCAGCGGCGGCGGAACGACGCGATTTCGACATGCTCACGCAAGCCGTTCAACCGCAGGAAGATGTGGGCGTTGAAAATCTCACGCCGGTGTGGGGCGCGCTGTCCATCGCCGGACCGCACGCGCGCGAATTGCTCGCACGCGTGACACACGCGGATTTGAGCAACGCCGCGTTCCCGTGGCGCAGCGCGCAGTGGATTGAAATTGGCGCGGCGCGCGTGTTGGCATTGCGTATAAGTTATGCGGGCGAATTGGGTTGGGAACTGTTTCACCCGATGGAAGTACAAGTGGGTTTGTACGAACGTTTGCTGAATGCGGGCGCGGACCTCGACGCGGGTGATTATGGCTTTCGCGCGTTGGATGCGATGCGTTTGGAAAAGGGTTATCGCACGTGGGGCAGCGAACTCTTGGCGGAAATCACGCCGCTCGAAGCGGGGCTGGAAAAATTTATCGCGTTCGATAAAGCGGGATTTGTCGGACGCGATGCATTGCTGAAACAAAAAGCGCAAGGCATTCAACATCGCATCATGACATTGCAAGTGGACGCGCAGGACGTAGATTGTCGCGGCAACGAGCCGGTGTTTCGCGCGGGGTGTTTGTGCGGCATCACGACATCGGGCGGCTACGGGCACACGCTCAAGACCGGACTTGCGCTGGCGTATCTCGACATTGACGACGCGGCGATGGATACCGAACTTTCGGTAGAACTTTTGGGCAATTTCACAAATGCGCGCGTAATTGCCGATTGCCCGTACGATCCGCAGAATTTGAGACCGCGCGCGTAAGGACGACTGCAAAATGGCAACTCTTATGACCATTTGTCAGAGCGCGCGGCGCAAGAATTTTTCAAGGATGCCAAGAAAAAGGCAGGCACCCTCAAACCGGCAACGTTTCACACCTTGCGCCATTCGTTTGCAACGCATTTGCTGGAAGATGGTGTGGATATGCGATATATCCAAGATTTGCGTTTGGCGACATTCCGTCCGCCAAAACAACCGCTTGAAGGCGCGACCATACGAAGGTTGGTATATGACGGGCAAATCATAATGGCGAACCCAATCCAAACCATTCTCGCCACACAGGCCCTCGTCATTCTCGACGGGGCGCTCGCGACGGAATTGGAACGGCGCGGCGGCGATTTGAACGATCCGTTGTGGTCGGCAAAAATTTTGCTCGAGCAGCCGGAAATCATCCAGCAAGTCCACCTCGATTATTTTCGCGCGGGCGCGGATTGCGCGACGACCGCGAGTTATCAAGCCACGTTTGAAGGATTCATGCAGCGCGGTTTGTCACACGCGCAAGCGCGCGCCTTAATTCAAAAATCGGTACAGCTGGCGCTACGAGCGCGCGATGAATTTTGGAGCGAACCCGCGAATCGCATTGGGCGCGCGCGCCCGTTCATCGCCGCGTCGGTCGGACCGTACGGCGCGTTTTTGCATGACGGTTCCGAATATCGCGGCGATTACGCGTTGAGCGAAAACGAATTGATGGAGTTTCACCGCGGGCGCATGGCGGCGCTGATTGACGCGGGCGCGGACATGCTGGCATGCGAAACGATTCCGACATTGGTCGAAGCCCGCGCGCTCGTGCGTTTGCTCGATGAATTTCCAAACATCACCGCGTGGTTCAGTTTCACCGCGCGCGATGGCGAACACATTTCGCATGGCGAACGCTTTGCCGATTGTATTGCCGAAGTCGCGCCGCATCCACAAATCGCAGCCATCGGCGTCAACTGTTCCTCGCCGCGTTTCATTTCACCACTCATCCAAACCGTGCGCCGCGTGACAGATAAACCGATTGTCGTGTATCCGAATTCGGGCGAGACGTTTGATGCGACGACCAACAGTTGGCAAGGGACAATTGCGTGTGCGGATTTTGGATCGCAAACGCGCGCGTGGTATGAACTCGGCGCGCGCGTGATCGGCGGGTGTTGCCGCACCACGCCGGAGCACATTCACGAAATCGCGCTGTGGGCGCGCGCAACTGCTATTTGACTCACCTCATGCAGTTTACTTGCTAACATGCCTTTTTGACAGGATTTACAGAATTTACAGGATTAAAAGGACAACTACGATGCTTACAACGCACGCTGCACTCCACCGCGCCAAATTTCTCTTGTGGGTATTTGCCGTCGCACTGATCGCGTCGAGTGCGTTCCTGCTCGCGTACGGGAGTGATGCCGCGCCATCGGGCGTCACCGGACTAGCGCCTGCCAGCCAACGCGTCGCGCCGCTTGCGGGCGCGGCGATACCCAACGAGACGCCCATCCCATTCGCGTACAGCCCGCAGGTCGCGCAGATGATCGCCGGGGTGCAGCAATCTCAAGTGTATAGCTATACCGGATACCTCAGCGGCAAATTTCCGCTGACGGTCGGCGGCGAATCCTTTACGCTGAAAACGCGCAATACCTACTATCCGGCGTACGGGAATAAAGCCACGCAGTACGAATACGAATTCCTGCAAGGAGCGGGCTTGGCGGTCAGCTATCAGGACTGGTATGACGCGTATTGGGATGTGTCGGGTAGAAATGTAATTGGCGAAATTCGCGGCGCAACGCGCCCGAATGAAATCGTATTGATTTCGGCGCACCTGGACGACATGCCAATTCGCGCGGTGGCGCCGGGCGCGGATGACAACGCAAGTGGGTCGGTGGGCGTAATGATGGCGGCGTCCCGTTTGGCAGGACACACGTTCGAGCGCACGATCCGCTTTGTATTTTTTACCGGCGAGGAAGACGGATACCTTGGCAGCTATGCGTATGCCCAACAGAGCGTGGCGCGCAATGAAAACATCGTGGGGGTCTTTAACATGGACATGCTCGGCTGGGATGGGAATAATGACGGCTTGTTGCTCTTGCACATTCGCAAGACAACTAATCCCGCCGGTTCCGCCGCCGACCGCGCGATTGCAGAGGTGCTCACACAAGTGGTAAGCGTTTATGGCTTGAACGGTCTAGCGCCCAGAATTCGCGCGGACGGCGAAAGCGAGTCCGACCACAGCTCCTTTTGGGATCAAGGGATTCCTGCGGTCTTGGCGATTGAGGATGATTGGATTTATGAAGAGAATCCGTACTATCACACGCAATCCGATACCATCGAAACTTTGAACATGCCCTTTTTTACAAACTATGTCAAAGCGGTGGTGGGCACGGCGGCGCATCTTGCAATTCCCGTTGGCTCGGACATCGGGACGGCAACCCCGACCCCGACGCCCACCATCACTCCTACCCCTACGTTGGTGAAACCTTCCAGCCCCGCGCTGCTTGCACCGACGAACGGCGTCAGCGTAAATACGCGTCAGGTGGCGCTTGACTGGAGCGATGCGGATCGCGCTACGCGCTACAAGGTGCAAGTACGACGCGGTTCAACAACCGGCGATGTCGTAGACCGACAAAAAAAGTTGACCACTTCGCAATACAGCACTGTCGCGTTGAAATCAGGCAGGCGTTACTTTTGGCGCGTGCGCGCGTGCAACGCGCAAGGGTGCAGCGTGTGGACGGCGTATTGGAATTTTCAAGTGCGCGCCCCGTAGTAACGAATTCATTCGTTGAACGCGGGAATGTCCTGAGCAGCCGTTCCCTCAATTTCGCTAATTCTTTGGGACATGCCTTCGGGGGTATCACCAGAACTATAGAGATTCAGAAAACGCTTGGGACACAGAATTCCGAAGTTTCCGGAAACTTCGGAATTCTGACGCCGCGATTGTCTAAAACCTAATCTGAAGATCTATATCTCTTTCAAACCCCTTTGACGTTTAACGTGAGACGTTATAGAATTCTGACGTGATTCGGACATTCAAAGATGCAGAGACGCGCAAGATATTTGAGCGCGAGCGCTCGCGCAAGCTACCTCCGCACATCCAACACGTTGCGCTGCGAAAATTGCGCATGTTGAACAACGCGACCTCTTTGACTGACCTGAAAGTTCCGCCTGCGAATCGGCTTGAAAAACTCGTCGGAGATCGCGCGGGTCAATACAGTATCCGAATTAACGACCAATGGCGCATTTGTTTTGTTTGGCGCGCAAACGACGCCTTCGACGTTGAAATTACGGATTACCACTGAGGTGCAAGTACGGTGAACAAGAAATTAGATCCAATTCATCCCGGACAAGTGCTCCTGGAGGAATTTCTCAAGCCCATGGGCCTTAGCCAACATTATTTGGCGCTCAAGATTGGCGTACCGGCGCGGCGCATCAACGAGATCGTGCTGGGCAAACGGCGCGTTTCAGCCGACACGGCGCTCCGACTCGCGCGATTCTTTGGCGTTTCCGCCAAATTTTGGCTGGGCTTGCAGATGGATTACGATCTGGACGTCGCAGAGGACGAACTGGGCGAACGGCTACAACGCGAAGTGATCGCATTTTCGCCAGCCCGCGCCTGATACGAAAAAATTCCGTCACGCTGCGACGGAATTTTTTTCGTATCGCAAAATAATTTTACCCTCTTGCGCATCGGCACGCGCGTCCCCCCCCCCCTCCGCGAGTTCCCCAAACAACATCGCTTCCGCCAGCGGCTTGCGCAGCTGGTCGTCAATCAAGCGTCCCATCGGGCGCGCGCCGAAATTTTTGTCATAGCCGTGCTCGGCGAGCCACGTGCGCGCGGCGGCGCTCAATTCCAACGTCACGTTTTTCGGACGCAGCGCGGCGCGCAATTCCCCGATTTGCTTGTCCACGATTTTGAGAATGGTCTCGCGCGACAGTGAATCAAAGCGCACGACCGCGTCGAGCCGATTGCGAAATTCGGGATTGAACAAATTCTCGATGGGCTTGCGCGCCGCGTCGCCGCTGTCAATGCTCTTGAAACCGATGGGCGTCGCGGTCAGCTCACGCGCGCCCGCGTTCGTCGTCATGATTAAAACGACGTTGCGAAAATCGGCTTTGCGTCCGGTATTGTCCGTGAGCGTTGCGTGATCCATCACTTGCAGCAGGATGTTGAACAAATCGGGATGCGCTTTTTCGATCTCGTCGAGCAGCACGACAGAGTACGGCTGCCGCCGCACCGCGTCGGTGAGCAAGCCGCCTTGATCGAATCCGACATAGCCGGGCGGCGCGCCGATGAGACGCGAGACCGTATGCTTTTCCGAATACTCGCTCATGTCATAGCGCAACAAATCCACACCGAGCGCGCGGGCGAGGACGCGCGCCAATTCGGTCTTGCCGACGCCGGTCGGACCGAAAAAGAGGAACGAGCCGACAGGTTTGTTCGGCGTACGCAAACCTGCGCGGGACAAACGAATTGCCGCGACGATGGCTTCAATTGCCTTGGCCTGTCCAAAAATGTGGGATCGCAATGCCGCGTCGAGATTTTGCAAACGTGTGCGCTCGTCGCCCGTGACGCTCTCGGCGGGGATTTTTGCCATCAACGCGACAACACGCTCAATGTCCGCGCGGTCAACGATGCGTGTTGCATCCGCGTCAAGGCGCAAGCGTTCGCGCGCGCCCGCTTCGTCCAACACGTCAATTGCTTTGTCGGGCAAGAAACGTTCGAGAATATGTTTCGCGGAGAGTTCGGCGGCGGCGCGCAACGCCGCATCGGTGTACGTCACGCCGTGATGTTTTTCAAATTGCTCTTTTAAGCCGAAGAGAATTTGAACCGTTTCCTCCACGGAGGGTTCGAGCACATCAATTTTTTGAAACCGTCGCGCGAGCGCGCGGTCGCGTTCCAACGTTTTGTATTCTTCGTGCGTCGTCGAACCGATGCAGCGCAGTTCGCCGCTTGCCAACGCGGGCTTGATGAGCGACGACGCGTCCACCGAACCGCCGCTGGTCGCGCCCGCGCCGACGAGCGTGTGAATTTCGTCAATAAACAAAATCGAATTGGGTTTGGCTTCCAACGCTTTCAACACGCCCTTGATGCGTTCCTCGAACTGCCCGCGAAATTTTGTGCCCGCCAACACCGCGCCCATGTCCAACGCGTAAATGCGCGCGTCTTGCAAAAGGTCAGGCACCTGTTTTTCGTGAATGCGCCGCGCGAGTCCGTATACCAACGCGGTCTTGCCGACGCCGGGATCGCCGACGTAGAGCGGATTGTTTTTCAAACGGCGGCTCAACACCTGAATCGTACGTTCGAGTTCCGCGTCGCGCCCGATGAGCGGATCAATCTTGCCCTTTTCTGCAAGCGCGACGAGATCGGTGGTGTATGCCGCCAGTGGATCGCGTGCAGGCGCATCCTGGTCGTCGCTCGGTGCGCCCGCGCCAATGCTTTCGCGCGGCGTGGCGCGCCCGATGCCGTGCGAAATGTACCGCAGTATGTCGAGCCGCATGACGCCTTGCTGCTCCAACAAATAGCGCGCTTGCGATTCCGGTTCGTCCAACAGCGCCGCGAGCAAATCGCCGCTTTCCATCACGGGCTGCCCCGCGCTTTGCGCGTGCCACGCCGCATTGTTCAACACACGTTCCAACGCGACCGACGCTTCGGGTTCGACGGGCGCACGTCCGGGCAGCGGCTGAACGTTCTTTTTCAAATACGCTTCGAGGTCTTGTTCCAGTTTTTTAAGGTTGACGCCGCATTCTGCCAACACCTGGCGGGTGCGCGACTCTTTTGTCAACGCCAACAAAAAATGTTCGAGCGTAATATATTCGTGCCGCCGCTTGCGCGCTTCACTTTGCGCCTCGCGCAGCGCTTGTTCCAAAGAGCGTGGAAATTCTGCCATTTTCGCCTATCGCTTATCGCAAATCACTGTTCACTATTCACTGATTACTGTTTGTTCACTGATTACTGTTCACTGATTACTGTTCACTGTTCACTGTTCACTGTTCACTGATTACTGTTCACTGATTACTGTTCACTGATTACTGTTCACTGATTACTGTTCACTGATTACTGTTCACTGATTACTGTTCACTGATTACTGATTACTGCTTCCACTATTCCGGTTCCATCGTGCACAAGAGCGGAAATTCCGCTTGTCGCGCCATTTCCATCGCACGCGCAACTTTGGTTTCGGCGACTTCGTACGTGTACGTCCCGACAATTCCAATGCCTTTATAATGCACGTCCAGCATGATGCGCACCGCCTCGTTCTCGGGTTTGTGAAAAACGCTGACCAACACCAACACGACGAAATCCATCGTCGTGTAATTGTCGTTGTGCAAGACAACTTGCCACAAACGCGGTTTGTCAATTTTCTCGCGCGTTTCCTGCTCGAGGGCAGTGCCGCCTTCGTTTTCCTCCCAGAGCTGGGGCATGTGGTTTTCTCCCGTCAAGATTGTACGCGGGCGCATTTTCTAGTCAAAGCGCGCACGTGTTAGCGCACGCCCGCGCGTTGGGCGTCAAGCTAGCCAGACCTCAAGTGTTTTTCAACGCTAGTTGCAAATCGAGTCGCGCAACGCGGCAAAAACACTTGGGGTCTTGATTCGGACACTTGAAGGGCAGGCGCGGCTGTGGTATAGTTTTGACCAACCACCCCAACCTACGAAACGGTTGACGAAAGTGAGATGATCCATGTCGGCAGTAGTTGAGCGCCATTTGTGGTCGGCAGATGAGTACGAACGTCTCGCCCAGTTTGGGTTTTTCGACGAAGACGACCGCGTCGAATTGATTCGGGGAGAAATCGTCGCCATAAGCCCTATTGGAGACCGCCACAGCGGATGCGTGAACGCGCTAAACGAACTCTTGCGCGATCGACTTGGTAAAAGTGTCATCATTGCAGTTCAAAACCCGGTCCGCTTGAACAATGCGTCCGAGCCGCAGCCCGATGTCGGCGTCTTGCGCCGACGCGCAGATTTTTATCGCAAGGGACATCCCATTCCTGCGGATGTGATTCTGCTCATCGAAGTTTCCGATTCGACCGCCGACTATGACGAACAAGTGAAAATTCCGCTGTACGCCGAAGCCGCGATTCCAGAAGTGTGGATTGTGGATTTGAAATTTGGCATCGTCTCGCAATTCGCCGACCCACTGTTTGGGAAATATCGCCATCTGACGCGTGGGCGCACTGGCGATACGGTGACGGCGCGCACTGTGCCGAATCTAACATTGACGGTGGATGAAATTCTGGGAGATGGATAAATCATCGAACCTTATCCCCGCCGTACGTTTTGAGAACGTCAGTCGTCACTTTGGCGAGGTCAAAGCGGTTGACGATGTATCGCTCGAAATTCACGACGGCGAATTTTTTTCGATGCTCGGACCCTCCGGTTCGGGCAAGACGACCTGCCTGCGTTTGATCGCGGGATTTGAACAGCCCAACCTGGGCAGTATTTTTTTACACGGGGCGCGAGTCAACGAGTTGCCGCCGTACGCGCGTGACGTCAACACGGTGTTTCAAGATTACGCGCTGTTTCCGCACATGAGCGTCGAGGAAAATGTCGGCTATGGCTTGATGGTCAAAAAGGTTGCCAAGGCGGAGCGCACCCGCCGCGTGCAGGAAACGCTCGAATTGGTCCGGCTGCCCCAAATGGCGAAACGCAAACCGTCGCAATTGTCCGGCGGGCAGCGTCAACGCATCGCCCTCGCGCGCGCGCTGGTGAATCGCCCGCGCGTGCTGCTTTTGGATGAACCGCTCGGCGCGTTGGATTTGAAACTGCGCCAAGAGATGCAAATCGAGCTCAAGGAAATTCAAAAACAGGTGGGCATTACGTTCGTCTTTGTCACGCACGACCAAGAGGAAGCGCTGACGATGAGCGACCGCATCGCGGTCTTTAATGCCGGACGCGTCGAGCAAATCGGCGCCCCGGCCGAAATTTACGAGCACCCGCAGACCGCCTTTGTCGCGGGATTCGTGGGCACGTCGAATCTGGTACACAGCCAGGTGGCGCAAAAACTTACCGGCAGCAACGAGACCTTTTCTATTCGCCCCGAAAAAATTCGCATGGTCGAGCCCGGGACCCAAGTGCAAAACGGATGGACTGCGCTGGACGGCGCCGTGCGCGAAGTGGTGTATTTGGGCATGCTGACGCGTTATATTGTTGCGATCGAAGGCGGCGGCGAATTGACCGTCGTGCGCCAGAACCTCGATGAGACTTCGATGGACGTACTGCGCGCGCGGGGGAAACGCGTTCAACTGACCTGGCAGCGCACGTTCGACCGCGTATTGGATCAAGCGTGATGACGACCCACTTTTCCACGCAAACGAAAACCGCAGCCGTTTCGCTCCTCCACCGCATTTCGACTTTTTTCCATCATCACCCGACGATGGGTTTGGCCCTGCTGCTCGCCATTCCGCTGCTGTGGTTGGGCCTTGTGTATCTCGGCTCGCTCGCCGCGCTGCTCCTGCAAAGTTTCTTCAAGCTCGACGATTACACCGGACAGGTCGTGCGCGAATTCACACTCGACACGTACAAGCAATTGTTTACGCGGTCGAACATGGACATTGTTTTGCGCACGGCGGCCATGTCCACTGCCGTGACGCTGGCGTGCGCGTTGTTGGCGTTTCCGATTTCATTTTACATGGCGCGCTATGCTTCGCGCGCCAGCAAAATCGCGTTTTACATCGCCGTGACTTTGCCGTTGTGGTCGAGTTATCTGGTGCGCGTGTACTCGTGGAAATTGATTCTGGCAAAAGAAGGTGTGATTGGCTGGTTCTTTCAAGCGTTCGGGCTGCAAGGTGTGCTTGACGCAATTCTTGCCGTTCCCGTCATTGGGGGTCCTTCTCTATCGGTTTCCATGTACGGCACGTTTTTCGCGTTCGTGTACGTGTGGCTGCCCTACATGATTATTCCGACCTATACGGCGTTGGAACGCGTGCCACGCTCGATGTTGGAGGCGTCCGCCGATTTGGGGGCGCGCCCGCTTGACACATTTTTGCGCGTGATTCTCCCGCTGGCGTTTCCGGGGGTTGTCGCGGGTTCCATCTTTACCTTTTCACTAACACTCGGCGATTACATTATCCCCGGCGTACTGGGCAATTCTGCTTTCTTTATCGGACAGGTCGTGCTCACTCAGCAAGGCACTGCGGGCAACATCCCCCTCGCCGCCGCCATCACCGTCGTGCCCATGATCATCATGACGATTTATCTGTTCATCGCCGGCAGACTCGGCGCGTTCGAAGCGTTGTAAGCGCAGATAGCAGATAGCCGATGGCAGATGGCGAATCGCCTATCGCGTATCGCGGATCGCCTATCGCGGATCGCCTATCGCGGATCGCCTATCGCGGATCGCCTATCGCGGATCGCTCATCGAACAAACTATTTACCGATCACTGATCACTGATCACCGATTACTGATTACTCATCACAGACCCTCCGACCATCCGACCCTCCAACTCATGCAAACTCGCAAACAATCCCCGCAATCTTTCGCGACACGCGCGCCGCTCGAATTGAAAATTCTCGTCGCAGGTGTGCTGCTGTTTTTGTATTGTCCCTTTGGCATTATCCTGCTGTACGCGTTCACTACCGAAGAAACCGCGTTCACTTTCCCCCCCCCCGGCTTGACGCTCGACTGGTTTGGCGTCGCGTTATTCAAACGCCCCGACATTTGGGGACCACTCACGCTTTCCGTACAGGTCGCGCTGGTTGCGACGTTTATCGCGCTGGTATTGGGGTCGCTGATTGCGCTCGCGGTTTCGCGCGCGAAATTTTTTGGACGCGAGGCGATTACTTTTCTCGTGATTCTGCCGATTGCGCTGCCCGGGATTATTACCGGCATCGCGCTGCGTTCCGCAATTGGTTTATTCGGGATTGATTTTTCGTTTTGGACGATTATCGTCGGTCATGCGACCTTTTGCGTCGTCGTCGTGTACAACAACGTCGTCGCGCGTTTGCGCCGCACCGCGAAATCGCAAATGGAAGCGTCCGCCGATTTAGGTGCGCATAGTTTCCAGACCTTTCGCTATATCATTCTCCCCGCGATTGCGACCGCGCTTGTCGCGGGCGGCATGTTGGCATTTGCCCTTTCGTTTGACGAAGTCATCGTCACCACGTTCACTGCTGGTCAACAGACCACGCTCCCCATTTGGATCTTGGGTCAATTGACGCGCCCGCGTCAACGCCCCGTTACGAATATCGTCGCCCTCTTCGTCATCGCGATTACGTTCATCCCCATCGTCATTGCCCAACGTTTGACCCAAGATACCAATGAATAACCCAAAAGGGTCATCACCTTATTCCTATTGTTTCGCCCCATGAATCGGACTAGAGTATTGTTGCATGTTTCTTTGGGGGACCCGCAACCTAAATCATCTTCAGAACTGCATACAACCGGTGTCGGCAGCGCGAGCGGGCCCAATGAATAACAATTCGCTCAGAATAAGCCACCGCCATCGCAACCCAGTCACCCTTTCGGTGGGAATGGAATTGGGAGGTGTGTGGCTTGACTGAACACTTTGGAGCCTTGAAATGTTAGCGCTTTCCCCCACTTCCAATTACGTTCGTCGTACTCTGCTCGTCCGCTTTCTTGGAATCTGTGCGCTCGTCGGTTTGGTGAGCTGGGGCGCCCTTTTGTTTGCCCCACAAGCCCTTGCCGCCCCACGCGCGCCCGAAGCGCCAAAAATCGCGCAGCCCGCTTCGCTCGGTTTGTCTGATTTCGGCGCCAAAGTCACAAGACGCGGGGTCGTAATCCTGCATTGGGAAACGGGCACCGAGATGACCATTTTCGGTTTCAATGTCTGGAAACGCGTGGGCAAAGGGGCGTGGCAGAAACTGAATGCCGCGATGATCCCCGCCAAGAGCACCGGGCAAGTTGTCGGCAACGAATACCTGCTGCGCGATAAACACGTTCAAGCCGGCAAGGCCTATTCCTACAAACTCGAAGTCGTAAGCACCGAAGGTTATTCTGCCTACACCGAAGTTGTCAAAGTAAAAATCAAGCCGTGACCGGATAGATCATCTACTCTGCCGCGCGGGTGCGGGGCAGAGCCGCTCCTCTCGAAACCCGTTTTCTCGCCAAGGGCAAGGTTGAGAAAACGGGTTTCGCTTTCGCTTGTCATTCTCCGCAAAATCTCTATAATCCTTGCCATATTTCTATTCCCTTGCGGAGGCATACGTGCGTCACATCGTCGTCATTTTGTTAGCACTCATTCCCTTGTTTGTTTCAATCCCGCCCGCCCACGCGGATACCTGCGCGCTGGCGCCAATCTTTTCCGAAGCGCCGTCGGGCGAAGTCAGGGCGATGGCGCAGCACTGGTGCACCAATCCCGCGCGTGTCTATGCGCCTGCCCCGCCAGGCAAAATCGTCGGCGGCGGAATCATTTATCTCTACGCCAAAGACGAAGCGAAAAACAGTTCACTCAACAACGTGCTTCACGCCATCAACCAACTCCAAGGCAAATACATTTACCCGGGCGAAATTTTTTCCTTTAACCGCGAAGCGAATTTGTTGCAGCAGACCATCCCCTACGACTTGGGACCGGACGTGAGTAATAATCTCGTCAAGGCAGGCGGCGTCTGCATGGTCTCGACACTCCTTGCGACCGCCGCGCACGATGCGGGCTTGCCCTTTATCAACGAACGCGGCAAGCCGATCAAACGTCCCGTGCCGCACAGCCGTTTTTACAAGTATTACCATCAAGTCAATTTCATCAACAACCGCAGGGTGCCCATCGTCGAAGCCGCCGTTGCCATTCAAAAAGACGACCTCGAGAAACCGTGGGAAACAATCAAGGACATGCAGTTCATCAACACGACGGGACGCATCCTCGTGATACACTTTGAACCCTCTTTCACGGTCAATGATCTGGATCTCACGCAGCCGTTCGGCTTGATTCAACAAGAACAAACAATCAAGGTCTCACTCCACGCGCTCCCCACCGGCTTTGATGCCTGGTTCTCGCGTCTCGATAGTTTGGATGCGAATTAGATCAACTGTCACATTTTCAGAGGAGTCTCGCGTGTTCCTTGATCCACAGTGGGTTCGTTCTCATTTTCCATCGGTCCAAAATTCCAACACCATTTTTTTCGATAACCCCGGCGGCGCCCAGGTCACCCAGTCCGTCATGGATGCCCTGCACGATTATTACTTGACCGCGAACGCCAACCACGGCGGCGCGTTTCCCACGAGCGAACGTAGTGACGAATTCATTCGTCAAGCACGCCTCGCGTTCGCCGATTTTCTCAATGCGCCTTCCCCCGACGAAATCGTTTTCGGTCCCAACATGACGACGCTCACGTTTATCCTCGCGCGCGCGCTCGGACGCTGGCTGCATCCCGACGACGAAATCATTGTCACGCGACTCGACCACGACGCGAACATTGCACCGTGGGTCGCGCTGCAAGAACGCGGCGTGGTCATTAAACACATAGACATCCATCCGGACGATTGCACGCTCGACATGACGGATTTTGAAAAACAATTGTCCAATAAAACGCGCGTCGTCGCGGTCGGACTCGCCTCCAACGCGGTCGGCACGGTGAACCCCGTGCGCGAAATCGCCGACCTCGCGCACATGGCGGGCGCGCTGGTCTACGCCGACGCGGTCGCGTATGCGCCCCACTTTCCGATTGACGTGCAAGCGTTGAACGTAGATTTTCTCGTGTGCTCGGCGTACAAATTTTACGGACCGCATCTCGGCATTCTGTATGGCAAATACGAGCACCTCGACCGCTTGCCAGCATACAAGGTGCGTCCCGCCGAAAATGTTCCGCCGCACAAATTCGAGACCGGCACGCCAAGTTTTGAAAACATTCACGCCGCCGCCGCCGCGGTGAATTATCTCGCGTCCGTGGGCGAAAAATTCGGCGCAAGTTTCGTTCAAGAATATCCCGCGTTCACCGGACGCCGCTTGCATCTCAAAACCGGAATGCGCGCGATACAAGCGTACGAAAAGAATTTATTCATTCGCCTGTTCAACGGATTGCGCGAAATCCCCGGACTGCGTTTTTACGGCATCGCCGACCTCGCGCGTTTCGATTACCGCGCGCCGACCGCCGCATTCAATTTGGACGGACACTCGCCGCAAGCAGTTGCCGCCGCGCTGGGCAAACAAAACATCAACGTGTGGGACGGAAACTATTACGCGCTTGC
>JACQWQ010000085.1 GCA_016209205.1 Chloroflexota bacterium | reverse complement strand
GTGGTTTGGAAAACGACGGCAAAAGAAGGGAAAGAAGAGCACAAAGAACGTACAAGCGCCAAGCCCCTTTCTTTGGGAATCTGTTTTCCTTCTTTTGCCGATGAATTTTATTCTTCGGTGACCACAAAGAACGTACAAGCGCCAAGCCCCTTTCTTTGGGAATCTGTTTTCCTTCTTTTGCCGATGAATTTTATTCTTCGGTGACCACAAAGAATGTGCAAGCGCCAAGCCCCTTTCTTTGGGAATCTGTTTTCTTTCTTTTGCCGATGAATTTTATTCTTCGGAGGCCGAGGCGAATAGGACGCGCAACGCTTGAAGTTCATGCTCTGCGCGGTTATAATCTCAATGTCTGATGGTTTATAACGGATTCCAAAATGGCAAACAAAGATCTCTCGCGCCAAGGCAATATAGACGTTAGCGACAACTCCTCGGTCAATGCTCGTGACATGATTGGCGGGGATGTGAACATTGGCAAAGACCAAATCAATGTCAGCGGGAACATGTCCCAAGCCCAGGGCGATGTTTTCAGTGGCGACAAGATAATCTACAACGCCTTACCTGTACCTGATCGCTCTCGTAAATCGTCAAACTCCAAATGGTTTATTATCCTTGCTGCTGTGGTTACAGCCGTTGCAACAATCATCGCTGCGTTCATTACTCAATGTGGTACATCACAGCCTCCTGTCGCTTTTCCTCCACTTGGCTCTCTCACTTCTCTCTCACAGAATTCGGCGTATATCGAGATTACAGGTCACGTGACCGCATATGACTCGGGTGCAGATATTCCAAACGCCAAAGTCTCGCTCGATTATCTCGGTGCGCTTCCTCTTATCACGTATTCCGATCACAATGGGTTCTTTTTCTTTCAAGTCACTGAGCCACAGGAACGCCAGAGCGCAGGACTTCGCGTTGAAATGGCTGGTTACGAACCATATGAACAGTATTTGACCTTGCCTCCACTTGACAAGCGTCCGCTGAATTTACGTCTTAGAGCACTTGCAAAAAATGTTGCAACACTTACTCCGCCTACCGCGACGGATTATCCAAGTCCTACGTGGACGCTAACTCTCACAGCGACGGTTTATCCAACTTCAACCACTCTTCTGCTCACTCCCTTGCCAGCTCCTCCGGATAACGCATCTATCATTCACGACGCTGCTTTTCGCGAGCGCAGTGTAATAATCAATCCAAGTTTTTACCTCTTTCGATATGCTCAACAACTGGGTTTGGGTGCTCCGCAAAGTAACGAGTTCTATTTTTCGGTTGAGAATACCCTCTATGTGGCACAGGTCTACAAAAATGGAATAGTTCTTGCCCCAAAGGATCGCTTGGCAGAAACAAGACAGAGCACTCTATATGATCCCTCAGACCCCATTCGAATTGCTCTTGATGCATCGTTAAAGGATCAGTATCTGTTGAACACTGATTTTTCATCTCGTCTTGTTGAAACAGCGGAACAATCCAATTTGGGCTTTGCAGTTACTCGGGAGTTTTCGCTCCCCCTTGGCAGTGAAACGTACTTCATTCAGCGTTTTGAAAAAGGAATTCTGTATTATACGTCGTCAAACACAACGATCTATGTGATTCTCATCTAGAGCAGATTCCTGATTCGTTTGTGGGTGCAAGAGCATCAAAGGTTCCGAAAATTCCGAAAGTTTGCCCACCAAGCAAAGTGGAATTCGCCATAGCAATTGTCCGTTGCCCATTGTCCATTCCGAATTCTCGTTATGCCACTTACCGAATCTGATACCCGCGCGCATAGTCGAAGGGTTTTAGGCGCGTCGCGCGACTCGATGAGCAACGTCGTCCCAAAACCCTTCAGGTCTTTTGTCCCCGCTCGCATTTTCATTGACACCCCTCCCCTGCTCTGCTATACTCGCAACGTTTGCATCAACTCGCGGAGAATCCCCCCTACATGGCAAAGAAGCCCGTATTCATGGTGCACGACGGCGGCGTGGACGATTATTTGTCCACCGTTCTTTTGCTCACGATGGAGCATGTGCGCGTGCTCGGCATTGCCGTCACGCCTGCCGATTGTTATATCGAACCCGCCGTCAGCGCCACGCGCAAAATTTTAGATTTAATGAGCATCGAAGGCGTCAGCGTCACCCAAAGCAACGTGCGCGGCGTCAATCCGTTTCCGCGCATCTTTCGCCGCGACGCGTTCACCGTTGACCATTTCCCCATCTTGAATCAAAAAGATGAAATCCGCACGCCGCTCGCCCCCGAACCCGCGCCCGAATTCATTGTCAAAACCCTGCGCGCGGAAAAAGAACCCGTCACGATTTTGGAAACCGGACCGCTGACCACCGTCGCCGCCGCACTTGACCTCGCGCTCGATATTGAAACGCGCATCAAGGAAATCATCTGGATGGGCGGCGCGCTCAATGTCAAAGGCAACGTGGACCCGATCATCGAAGGCGGACAAGACCTTACCGCCGAATGGAACGTGTATTGGGACCCATTCGCCGCCGCGCGCGTATGGCACACCTCGATTCCCATCACCATTTGCCCGCTCGACATTACGAATCACGTCCCAGTCACGCCCGCGTTTTTGAAACAACTCGGTAAACAGTACAAGTATCCGCTTTCCGATTTCGCAGGACAATGCTACGCGCTCGTCGTGCACCAGGACTATTTCTTTTGGGATGTCTTGACCACCGCGTACCTCGGTCGTCCCGAATATTTCACGCTGAAAGAGTACGAAACGGAAATCATCACCACAGGACGCAGTCAAGGACGCACGCTCGTCAAACCCGGCGGACGCAAAATCAAGGCGCTCGACACGGTGGACCTGAACAAGTTCTACGCGTACGTGCTTGAATCGCTCAAGAAGTGGAAGGTCTGATTTCGATTTTTGATCCTTCACATTCGTTCAGGACAAGTTTATGATTTCGGATTTATGATTTGACGAACGCGCTTGTCATTTCTCGCGGAGTTTACTCGCGATGGAGTTCATCGCACGAAGAATTGAGGGGCTGCTCAGAGACTTTCGGTGTTCCGCTCGATTTCTCGGACGGAAAACGCGAATTGTCACGCAGTTCGTGACGACGAATCGCAACCAATCTCCACCAATCCAAGAGAACCCAAATAAACTTCGCGTGGATTCGCGTAGATTCGCGTTGGAAGAGTTTCTGTTCCCTCAATCCTTCGGGACGGCATTGAACACCACGCCGCGCGTGATGGGGCTCTCGAAATGACAGACCATTCACAATGGAAAATCAACAATCAAAAATCATAAATCATAAATCCCGCGTCACCGTCGTCGGCAGTTTTGCGGTGGGGCTGACGCTGCGCGCGGAACGTTTTCCTGTCAGGGGCGAAACGCTGCTCGGGCATGATTTCGATATGGGTCCCGGCGGCAAAGGGAGTAATCAAGCGGTACAAGCGGCGCGTCTTGGCGCGGATGTGGAATTTGTCGCGCGTTTGGGGCAAGACAATTTTGGCGCGATCGGCGCCGCGTTGTATGCGAGCGAAGGCGTCGGTACGACATTCTTGCTGCACACACCGGAACGCAACACCGGCGTCGGCTTTATCGTCCTCGACGCGCACGGCGACAATTTCATCATTCTGGATCCCGGCGCGAACGCGTTGTTTTCACCTGACGATGTGGAACTTGCCAAAGAACGCATCCAAAACAGCCACGTCGTCATTACCCAGTTGGAAATTCCCGTTGCAACCGCAGGGCATGCGTTGAAACTCGCGCGCGACGCGAACGTCATTAGCATTCTGAATCCCGCGCCCGCGACGCGCGTGCCGCCGGAAATTTTGGCGAACGCGGACATTGTGACGCCGAACGAAACCGAACTGCGCATCATGCTCGGACGCGCGCCCGACGCGAACCTCAATTCGATGGACCTGTGCGATGAACTCTTGCAAATGGGCGTCCAACGCGTCATTCTCACGCGCGGCGCACACGGCGCGACGATTGTCACACGCGATGGGTACCACACGATGCCCGCGATGCAGGTCAATGTCGTAGACACCACCGGCGCGGGCGACGCGTTCAACGGCACCCTCGCCACATATCTCGCGAGCGGAATGCCTTTGGAACCCGCCGTGCGCCATGCCGTCGCCGCGGGCGCATTGGCGTGCACTAAACTTGGCGTCATTCCCGCGTTACCCAACGCGGCGGAGGTCACCCAATTATTGAGCAGCGGATAGTTCCGCAACATTTTTCACCGCGCCATGAGTGAAAAAAAATCCGAAGCCCGCGACCGTACACCCATTTATATCGCATTGATCGGCGCTACTGCTACGCTCGCCGCCGCACTGATTGCCATCGCGCCAAATTTTTTGCGCCCCAGCGCGCCCCAACCTCTGCCACCCCCCGCGACTGTTTCCGGACAAATCGCGCCCACCGTCGCGTTACTCAAATTCGTCCTCGTCAACAACAGCGAATTCGCCCAAGATTTTTACATTGACAATACTTTTGCCGAAGCCATCAATTCCGGCACGTACGTCGTGCTCACGATTCCGCCCGGCGATTATACGCTGACCACCTGCGCGCGCGGCGCAAATCCCATCAAACAACCCGAAAATTGCAGCGCGACCGATACCAAAGTCCGCGTGCACGACAATCCGTATCTGTGGCACATTTACGGCAACCAGCAAGCCAGCGGGCAAATGACGTATCTCGCCGTCAATCAGTCGAATACCCCGCGCGATTTGTTCATTGACGGGACATTCAAAACCACTGTGCCCGCCAACGATTTCGTCGCGCTCACACTGCCTGCAACCGAACACGTCGGACAAGATTGCACCCAAGGCAAGACGCCCCAAACCAGTCCCGAACAATGTCACCCGCCAACGAACGATTTCCCCTTTACCGTGCTCATCAAAATTATTGAAACACAGTAAAACTACTTTCCCTTGTCATTTCGAACAGCGTGAGAAATCTCGGTTTACTTCCGAGACTTGCGAAAAGACAACTGCTCATGAAATGCCCGCGCTCTACGAATAAATTCGTTACTACGGCAAATCAAATCGCATGACCGACACGCCTCGCGCCAATTTGCTCGCCCTCTTGCGCGGCACTCGCAGCGATACGATTCCCTGTTTTAGCGGACTCGTCAGCGTCATTACGCCCGCGCTCGAAACGCGCGGACTGACGTTTCACGAAATCCATCGCGACGCGCACCAAATGGTTGTCGCCGCCGCGTCGGCGTACGAATTGTACGGCTGGCAGTCCGCGACGTTGCCAACCGATTTGTATGTGGAAGCGGAAGCGTTGGGCGCGGTGATTGATTTTCGCGACGACATGCCAGAGCCAATGTGGCCCCTCGTCGCGCAGCCGCTGTATGCGACGCCCGAAGCCGTTGCCGTCGCACCCGGCGATTTTGCGCAGCGCGGGCGCATTCCCCTCGTATGCGATGCATTGCGCGAATTAAAAACGCGCGTCGGTGAACACATCGCCGTCGGCGCATTTATCCCCGGACCATTCACATTGGCAATGCAAGTTATCGAGTACAACGCGCTGCTGACCGCCGTAAAACATTCGCCCCACGCGGTGGCGCGTGCGCTCGATGTGTTCAGCGATGTTTTGATTTCTGTCGCCAACGCGTATCACGACGCGGGCGCGGATTTTTTGACGATTCACGAAATGGGCGGCTCGCCGGGCGTTGTCGGTCCGCGCGCGTTTGAGGAATTGATTCTGCCACTTCTGCAAGAAATCACCCGCGAAATCCCCTGCCCCTCCATCCTCAGCGTGTGCGGCAGGACGAACAACGCGATGCCGCTGCTCGCCCAGGCGGGCGCAAGTGCCATCAGCGTTGACCAGACGAATGATTTGGCGCGTTCGCGCGAAATTCTCGGACTCGACGTTTTGCTCTTTGGCAATCTGGACCCCGTTTACACCATCGCGCACGGTACACCCGAATCCATTCGCGACGCCGTCCAACGCGCGGTGAACGCGGGCGCGGACGCCATTATGCCCGGCTGTGATTTGTATTTTCAAACGCCTGCGCAAAATTTGCGCGCGTTGGTGCAAGCAACGGCGGAACAAAAACGAAACGGAGCGAGTTGATTCGCTCCGCTTCTTGTATTGCGTAGTGACGAATTCATTCGTCCCGCTCAAGTCTCCCGCAAGCAAACGATTAAAATCGTTACTACGACGCTTCAAACGCAAACTCACCCTGCCGCATCACGGCTTCGCGCGAGCCGTCCTCCAGAATTCCGTCTACGTCCATCTCGCTCGAACCAATCATAAAGTCCTCGTGAATCGCGCTGTCGTTACCTCCCGCATCTTCAAATTCTTGTGCGGACATCGTTTCCCCACCGCCCAACGAAAAGCGATACGCGCGCCCGATGGCGATGTGACTCGCCGCGTTCTCGTCGTACAAGCCGTCGTAAAAGAGCAGCTTGCTGCGCCCAATCGGATTGCTCGCGGCGACGAGCGCCACTTCGCCGAGGTGCGCTGCGCCTTGGTCGCTCGCGACCATTTTCTCCAACGCGGCTTGATAATTCTGCGCGACCACGCGCGTGATGCGCCCATTCTCGAACGCGAGCGCAAATTGCTCGATCAAGACGCCATTGATGCTGATGGGCCGCGTCGTCGTTACGTACCCGCGCGCCTGCGCGCGATGCGGCAGCGTAAAAATTTCTTCGGTCGGAATGTTGGCGACAAACGTGACGCCATTTTCGGCAACCGACTGCCCGCCTTCCCACACGTGCCCGCGCGGCAAGCCCAGCGTCAAATCTGTGACCAGCGATTTGAAATGCAGCGCCGCGTATTGTTTCGCATTCATGTACGCGCGTCGTTTTTCCAACGCGTCCAAATGCTCACGCCACGCGGCAACCGGATCGCCGCCATCCACACGGCACATGCTAAAAATCGCATCCCACAATTTTTCTTGCTGAACCGCGGGCGCAGCGTTGGGAAAAAGGCGCGCCGCCCACGCTTGCGTCGGCACACGCGCCGCCAGCCACGTAAAACCGTTGCGCGCCTGTTTCTGCAGCATCGGGCGCAGCGCCGTCACCCGCGCGCGGCGAAACAAATCCGCGCGCTCCGGGTCTTGATTTTGAAACAACGCGGGGTCGGGGCTGAACGTCAACAGAAACGCATCGCCGCGTTCCGAGCTCGTGTTGTAAGCGTACGCGACCCAATCGGGGTACTGGTCCAACACCTGCCGCGGAGCACGTTCCACGCGAATCAAGTCCAACACATCGTCTTCCCAATAGACCTGCACATCCTCCGCCCCTGCGTGATAGGCGGCGCGCGCCACGCGATGTACCAACGCGGGATTTTCGCGCGGGGCGCGCACAAACAGTCGCTGTCCGGGCTGTATATTCAACCCCACGCACACGATCAATTCGGCATAGGCATCCAAACGCGTTTCAAAATCTGGATTCATCGATTCACCTTTGGTGGAATTATTTGCACGACGATTATAGATGAAACAATCTTGCGTCGCAAGATTGAAACAATGATGCGTCGCAAGCACCGGCATTGCGGGCGATTGGAAATCGCGGCAACATCTAGACCCTACCCCCAATGTGCCATTGACGCGCCGTGATCTTGTGCTACGCTTTGATAGGTCAATTTGGTTAAGAAAGGTCCACACCCATGCGCAATTCTCCAGCTGCGCTAACGCTCCTGATCCTCCTCTTTGTCGGTTTGCTTGCCGCGGGCGTGTGGCTCACTGCGCCTGCCGCCGCCGCGAATCCGCACGGGCGACCTGCTAGCGCGGCGGGCATTGATGATCCGGGCGCGATGATCACCCCCGCCGCATTGCCGCTGCAACCGGTCGGCGTAAATTTCACCGATCCCGCTTTCAATACCACCTTGCGCCGCGTCTCGAACGCGAGCGACAGCGGCGGGTTTGAAACGCAGATTTATTCCCAGCTCCAGGCGTTTTCTGCCGACAATGCTTATTTGCTGCTGACCGGCGATAATGGGTATGTGATCCGTCGCGTGAGTGATCTCGCGCCCATTGCGGGACCGCTGGATTTGAATATCCCGCGCTGGCATCCCACCCAAGCCCACACGCTGATTCATTTTGACAGCAACGCCGATACGACCGTGCGCGTCCAATTCACGAACGTGGACACGGCAAGCACCAACACCGTTTTCACTTTTCCAAGTCAATATCAGCGCGCGCGCGTCAATCAATCGTTTGACGAGATTTCGGAAGATGGACGCTGGCTGGCGGGCGAGGTGACGCGGAACGATGGCGGGCTGGTGATTTTTGCGCTCGACCTGCAGAATCTTCGATTGGGCGCGGTCTTGCCCGTTCACGATCTCTACACGGGTCCTTGTCAGCCCGACCCGGATTGGGGCGAAGTCGAACCGGATTGGATCGCGCCGTCGCCGTTGGGCAGGTATCTGCTCGTGCAGTGGACGCGCGATGGAACGACGCGGTGCAGTGGTCTCGAAGCGTTTGACATTCAAACCGGCGCGTTTGCCGGGCGCGTGTATGACGACGCGCAGCACGGCGATCTTGGCGTGATGCCTGATGGCACGACCGAATTTTTTATGACCTTTGAAATTTACGCGCCGTGCGGTCCCGGCACCGCCATCCGCTTTCTGCCGGGCAACGCCACCGTTGCGCCGCCCACGTGCTTACAGTCCATCGAATGGGGGAACATGGATCACATCTCATGTCGCGGACCGCACGGCTTATGCGTGGTGACGGCGAGCTGGTGGACTGATAACGGATGGAATCCCTTCGAGCAGGAAATTTTTATCCAATACACCGATGGGCGCGTCCGGCGCCTGGCGCACCATCGTTCGTCCGAATGCGGCTATTGGGTCCAACCGCGCGCCAGCGTTTCGCGCGACGGTCGCTATATCGTCTTTGCTTCGGACTGGGGACGTCAAATTAACTGCGGAGATTTGGGACGCGGCGATCCGTACATCATTGACCTCGGAACGGATGGGACACCGACACCCACTCCTACTCCAAACGGCACACCAACGCAGACCCCTACGGCCACTCCGACGTCGGTGTTCGATTGCAATCGAACACCGGATGCGCCTGTGCTCAGCGAGCCGCTGCATAACAGCACGACCAGCAAACGGCGCCCGATCCTGAAATGGAACGCGGCGAACTGCGCCGAGACCTATGCCATTGTCGTCAAGAATGCCGCAACCGGCGACAAGGTGCACAAACAAACCGGTTTGACCGCGCTGCAATCCAAGACCACGCGCTTGACACTGGGCGTCACCTACAAATGGTTCGTGCGCGCGTGCAGGAAAAACTTTGGCTGCACGAAATCGGCGGTTTGGAAATTCACCGTCGAGTAAGGATTCGTCCAACAATAACTTGAGCAGTTTGCCATTAAAGTGCCCCAAGAATCGCCATTGTAAACGATTTCATGCCGGCTTTTTGTGGAAAAGTGCTCAACTTATTTATGGACGAGTCCCAAGGCGCGTCGATGCCACTTGCGGACGCGTTTTATTTTTCATACAATGAATCCATGAACCCCGCCACCTTTACCCTCAGCGCGGCGCGCGATGCGCTCGCCCGTCGCGCCATTAGCTCGCTCGAACTCGCCGATTTTTTTCTGGAACGCATCGCGCACCACAATCCGCAGTCGCACGCGTTCATCACCATCACCGCCGAAAGCGCGCGGGAGCAGGCACAGCGCGCCGACGCCGAAATGGCGCGCGGGATTTCGCGCAGCGCGCAGCACGGCATCCCCCTCGCGCTCAAAGATATTTTCGATCAGCGCGGCGTCGTCACCACCGCCGGTTCCAAAATCTTGCGCGAAAATCTCGCCGCGCAGGATGCAGAAGCCGTCGCGCGTTTGCGCAATGCCGGAGCCGTTTTTCTTGGCAAGACGAATATGAATGAGTTTGCGTTCGGCGTGACGAATCAAAATCCGCACTACGGCGACGTGCCGAATCCGTGGGATCAGACGCGCGTGCCCGGCGGCTCGTCGGGCGGCAGCGCGGTTGCCGTCAGCGCGCGCTTGTGTCTCGGCGCGTTGGGCACCGATACGGGCGGCTCGATTCGTATCCCTTCCGCGTTGTGCGGCGTGACGGGCATCAAACCGACGTACGGGCGCGTGAGTTTGCGCGGCGTCGTGCCGCTGAGTTGGAGCAACGACCATGCCGGACCGATTGCGCAAACGGCGCAAGATTGCGCGCTTCTATTGAACACGTTGGCAGGTTACGATGCACAAGACCCCGCGTCGGTGAATGTTTCCGCGCCCGATTTTACGCGCGCACTCAATGATTCGCTACGCGGTTTGCGTTTTGTCGCACCGAAAGGATATTTTGAGGAAAAGGTTGACGCACAGGTTTTGGATGCGGTGAAGCAAGCCGTGGGCGTCTTGGAGGAATTGGGCGCAGCGCGCGTCGCCAAAACATTTGTCGCCGCGCCGGATATGTTTCAATTGAATCGCGTTATTCTGCGCAGCGAAGCATTGGCATATCATCGCAATTATCTTGCCACACAGCCCGAGGCGTACAGTCCCGATGTGCTGAGACGCTTGCACGAGGGCGAAAGCATCACGACTGCCGAATATGCTCTGGCGCGGCGCACACAAGTCGAACTCGTGCGCGCGTTTGAAGTGTGGTTTGAGGATATAGATTTGCTTGTCATTCCCACCACGCGCACCGCCGCGCCGCGCGTTGGAACAGACCCGCTCGAAATGGCGCAGCACTTGACCGCGTTCACCGCACCGTTCAACGTCACGGGCTTTCCCGCAATTTCATTGCCCTGCGGCTTTACGCGCGAAGGTTTGCCGATTGGTTTACAAATCGTCGGTGCGCGTTGGCGCGAAGATTTGATTTTGCGCGCGGCGCACCAGTATCAATTGGCAACCGATTGGCATGAGCGAATGCCGGGAATGTGATGGAGCGATGGAGCGATGGAGCGATGGAGTGATAGAGTGATAGAGGGATGGAGTGATAGAGCGATGGAGTGATGGGGTGGAGTGATAGAGCGATGGAGTGATGGAGTGATAGAGTGATGGAGTGATAGAGTGATAGAGTGATAGAGTGATGGAGTGATAGAGTGATGGAGTGATAGAGTGATGGAGTGAGAAGAGAGTTCACTCTATCTCTCCCGCTCTCCCGCTCTCTCACTCTCCATCTCTCCCGCTCTCCCGCTCTCCCACTCTCTATCTCATTTGTCGCAATACATCACCTGCGTTCGGCTCGCGTGATATTTCCACTCTTTGCCTGCCGCTTCGAGCACAATCAAATAGCCCGGCGTAATGACTTGGGCGTACATCATGCCTTCGATGGGGCAGCCGAGGGAGGTATCGCGCCACTCCACCGGCTCTGCGCTTTTTACAGTAATGGCGCTGTCGGGCACATTCGCGCGCTTGCTCAAATCCGCGCGCGCGTCTTGAATCAATTTTTCCAGCGTCGGGTCCTTCACAGTGGTTCCCCCTTCTGCCGTCGGAACGGCTTGCCGCGTAATCGTCGGCGCGGGCGACGGCGCGAGCGTTGACGGCGGCGGTGAAGCCAGCGCGGTCGCAACATTTGTCGGTGCAGAAATGGTCGTGGTTGCGGGCGGCTCGAACGTTTGCGAAACGCCAACGCAGCCGCTCAGCGCGATTGTGACAGTCGTTAGTAAAATGATCGCGAAAAAATCCTTCATGCTTGGTACTCCTGTCACCATGACGCCATGCGCGCCGCGCGTGTTCCATTGACGTATGACGTTTCACGTTTCACGCCTCACGTTTCACGTTTCACGCCGCGCGTTTGACCAACGCTGAACGAATGAATTCGTCACTACGTTTCACGCCTCACGTTTCACGCGTCACGCGCACACCCGCCGCGCTCAATTTTACAATGTGCACATCGCCCTTCACTTGCAATTTGCGCGCGGTGGCGGCGAACGCATCGCGGACGCGCACCGCGTTTTTGGTCGAAGGCGCGAGGGCGAGCAAACTCGGTCCCGCGCCGCTCAATGCCGCGCCCGCCGCGCCGGCTTGCCGCGCCGCGTCGAGCAATTCCGGCATCCCTTTGACCAATGGCTCACGATACGGTTGGTGCAGACGGTCTTGCGTGCCGATACCTAAAAGTTCAGGATTCGCGGTGACAAAAGCAAATGTCAACAATGACGCGCGTCCTATATTGAATACGGCGTCGGACCGCGAAATTTTCTTGGGCAAAATTTTGCGCGCGAATTTTGTAGACAGCGCGTGATCGTGAATAAACAACACTGCGCGCCATGCGCGCGGCGGCTCGACGCTCGCACACGTCACATGTGCGTCCTGAATCGCGGAAACGGTAAACCCTCCGTACAGCGCCGCGCTCACGTTATCGGGATGCCCTTCGCTTTCGTTGGCGAGTTCCAATAATTCAAATCGCGACAGCGGTTCGCCTGCCAACAGATTCCCTGCGACCAATCCGCCGACGAGCGCCGCCGCGCTGGAACCCAAGCCGCGCCCGATTGGAATGCGATTCGTCATCGTCACGTGCATGGGCGGCAGCGGTTTGCCGATGCGGTCAAACAAGCGCTGCATATTTTCAA
Source organism: Chloroflexota bacterium (assembly GCA_016209205.1). Taxonomy (GTDB): domain Bacteria; phylum Chloroflexota; class Anaerolineae; order UBA4142; family SHND01; genus SHND01. The sequence goes on along the minus strand of JACQWQ010000085.1, from coordinate 1,878 downwards.
TCGTCAGGTTCGACGCGTCGGCGGGAATGCCTTCGGTTAAACCGCGCACGTGTACACGCAGCGCGTCGGCGGGTTCCACCACGATGGTGTTCCACCAATTCAACGCCAGCCCCAAACAGTCAAAGCCCGGTCCCAAATTTGCCGTCGTCGCCGGCACATCTATTTTGTATCTCATGCGTAACCTTGTTCCTCTGTGATGGGTGTAGAAATGATTTCGTAGTATAGCCGCTTGTCGGCGTTGATTCCTATGAGCACGCGCACAAGGCGCTATGCTACTTGACGTTGTGCGCGCTCGCACATAAAATTCCAAAAATGAATTACAACGTCCTCAATCACCTCGTTCGACTTCAACAAAATCCCGAATTTCCAAACATCTACGACGTCGAACTCGAAAACGTGCCCGCGCTGCGCGCCTACGAATCGGTCGAAGTGCACTTGGTCTTGTACCCGTTCAGCCGCCAAATCATTTCAGACACGTACAAGTTTTATCCGTTTGAAGAATACGCAAATGAAATTTCTACGCGCCGCCGTTCGGTCTATTCGCGCGTGCCGCAGCCCGCCAACAGTCTCTTTGGAATTTTTCTCGGCATCGTCATTATTCTATTTTTTCTGGCAATCAAGCCGTCCGAAGTGGCGTCGCTGCAATCCTTTGTCGCCATTCTCGGCGCGTATTTTATCGGCAAGGATTTGTGGCAGGACATTGAAGCGTTGTTTGTGAACGTCTCTAAAGATTGGCGCGTGCGGTATCAGACCGGCTATTACGCCTATCAACTCGAAAGAAATACGACGCTCACCCATTATTCCGCGCTCGCGCGGGAACAACGTTACGGGAAAGCGTCGCTGCTGCCGGAGCGCATGGAATTTATCTCTAGTTCCAATTCCAAAACCGCGCGCTTGAAATTTTCATCCGGCGATTTGCGCCGCTTTGAGCAGAACACGGCGCACATTTTGGCAATTCGTCTCGACCCGGCAGTTGCCGCCGAGTTTGCCAGTGCGGGCTACATGTTCAGTGTCAAACTGAGTTTGAACGAACGCGGGTTGCTCTGGCGGTACGCGCACGAATTTTTCCAATCCCTCAACGCGGGACAGCGCGGTTGTTTGGATTTCAGTAACGAATGGACGAACGATGCCGCGCACGCGCGCGAGGCAACCTTTATTGGCAACCTGCGCTATTTGGCATCCCAACGCCTTGGCCCCGCCATCACCATCGTGCGCGCCGGGGCGGGCGAATAGAATTCGTTGCGAACAAAGTTCGCGGCAACGCAAACGCGAAACCTGCCTTTGCAGGTTGAGGTACCAGTCTGCGCAGGCAGACTTGGTGTAGTTGTTGCGGCGATTTCAATTGCCCGCGTTCCCAGCCGAGGGTTTTCACATGCGCGCCTTCGAGGTCTTTGTACACCGCGAAAAATAGAATCACTATAGATTCAACGCGCGCAGCAGCACGTCGCTTTCTGCGGGTAATGTGTCCACCCTAAAACCGGATGCCAATGCAAACTCGGGGTCTTTTAATCCGTTGCCCGTCAATACGCACACAATCGTTTGCCCGCGTTCCAATTTTCCTTCGCGCTTTTTTTTGAACAAACCCGCGATGCTCGCCGCCGACGCGGGTTCCACAAACACACCTTCACGCGACGCCAAAAACGCGTGCGCCGCGCGAATTTCGTCGTCCGTCACGGAATCAATCAACCCGCCCGATTCATCGCGCGCGCGAATCGCGCCGTGCCAACTCGCGGGGTTGCCAATTTTGATCGCCGTTGCAATCGTGTGCGGGTCGGGCACGGGAACACCGCTCACCAACGGTGCCGCGCCTTCCGCCTGAAAGCCCCACATTTTCGGCAGCCGCCTTCCTACTCCCTCTCCTTCGGTAGGAGAGGGCTG
>JACQWQ010000084.1 GCA_016209205.1 Chloroflexota bacterium | reverse complement strand
TCCGGTTTGTATTCTGCTGCCAGTTTGCGCCCGAGGCCGATAATGCCCGTGCCCGCATCGAAAATTAAATTGTGCTTGCCCGCGCGCACGTGTACACACGGCGTTTGGTGAATCTCAAACCGGCAGATGGTTGGACCAATGCGGCTGCGCCGCTGGTAGGCATTCACGAGCTCCTGGGATTTTTTGCCAAACACTATGGCGTGACCTACGCCGAGAACACGCGCGAAACGGTGCGGCGCTACACGATGCACCAATTTCTTCAATTGGGATTGACGCTCAAGAATCCGGATAACCCAGCGCGTCCAATCAATAGCCCTGACACTCGTTACCAGATCGAACCGACATTCCTAAAACTCGTCCGGTCCTTCGGAAGCGACGAATGGAGTCGCAATCTGTCTCTGTATTTGCGTTCGATGAACCAGCTCGCGCGCCTGCGTGCGCGCGAACGAAAACTCGAACTCGTCCCGGTTCAACTTCCCGATGGTGTGCAGGTCAATCTTGCGCGCGGAGGGCAAAATCAACTGGTCAAAGAAATTGTCGAACAATTCTGCCCCCGTTTTACGCCGAACGGCAAGATCCTTTATCTGGGCGATACCGGGGAAAAAATGCGCGTATTCGCTGTGGACGAGTTAGCGCTTCTGGGTATTGCACTGGATAAGCACGGCAACAATGGCTTGTCTTGATCGAAGCGGTCACGAGCCATGGCGCAATCAGTATGAAACGGCATAACGAATTAAAAGATTTGTTCCGCGCTTGCAAGCTTCCACTCGTGTTTGTGACCGCGTTTCCTGATCGCCAACGGATGGTCAAGTATCTTGGCGAGATTGCGTGGGAAACAGAGGTCTGGTTGGCGAATGCCCCTGACCATTTGATTCACTTTAACGGGGAGCGATTTTTGGGACCCTATGAATGAACGGCAATACCTTCGAGAAATGAACGGCTCAAGAGAACGCAGTACAAGTTGTCGCACACTGCGTTTTTCTTTTGGCATGGCACTGTGAGGAAATATATGCAATCGTTCGAATGGGGCGCACGAACCTACATCATGGGCATCATCAACGTCACGCCTGACTCGTTTTCGGGCGACGGCGTGACCGATGTGGATGCTGCCGTCGCGCAGGCGCTGCGCTTTGTGGACGAGGGCGCGGATATTTTGGACGTGGGCGGCGAGTCCACGCGCCCTGGTTCCACGCGCATTGACGCGGAATTGGAAATACGCCGCGTCGTGCCGGTGATTGAACGCCTGGCGGCGCGCGTACAAGTTCCGATTTCGGTGGACACCTCGCGCGCCGTCGTCGCGCAACGCGCCCTCGACGCGGGCGCGACATGGATCAACGATGTGTGGGCATTGGCGCGTGATGCAGACCTCGCGCCGCTTGTCGCGGCGAGCAAGGCGTACGTCGTGCTGATGCACAACCGCGAGGCGCAAGCCGTCGTCGGCAATCTCGGTGGGCATTACGGCAATGTGCAATATGAAAACGCGGACATCGTGCAAGCCGTTCTATCGGCCCTCGCACAACGCGCTGCCGCCGCAGAACGCGCGAACATCGCGCGCGAAAAAATCATCATTGACCCCGGCATTGGATTCGGCAAAGGGCTAAAGCAAAATCTCGAACTCTTGCGCCGCTTGCACGAATTCAAAACCCATCCCGCGCTGCGCGATTTACCGCTGCTCATCGGCACGTCGCGCAAGAGCGTCGTCGGGCTGACTTTGAATTTGCCCGTGCAAGACCGGCTCGAAGGCACACTCGCCACGCTCGCCCTGTCCATCGCACAAGGCGCGGATATTGTGCGTGTGCATGATGTGCGCGCGGCAGTGCGCTGTTGTCGGGTGGCGGACGCGATTGTGAGAGAAGGGAAATAGGGGGAGAGAGGGCGGAGAGGGCGCGAGAGGGGGAGAGAGGGCGGAGAGGGCGGAGAGGGCGCGAGAGGGCGGAGAGGGCGTAGAGGGCGGAGAGGGCGGAGAGGGCGGAGAGGGCGCGAGAGGGCGGAGAGGGCGGAAGGGGAGAGAGGGCGGAGAGGGCGGAGAGGGGGAGAGAGGGCGGAGAGGGGGAGAGAGGGCGGAGAGGGCGGAGAGGGCGAGAGAGGGCATTGGCGATACGCGATACGCGATACGCGACACGCGATTTGCCATACGCGAGTTGCGATACGCTATACGCGACATGAGACCGGAGGGAAATGGAATATCGCGATGCATTGGACTGGCTGCTGAGTTTGCCGGATTGGGAACGCGGGACGGGGGCGCGTCCTGCGCGCGAAGCAGTGTTGTTGGAACGTCCTGCTGCGCTTTTGGACGCGTTGGGTAATCCACAAACGCGCTATCGTTCGGTGCTCATTGCGGGAACAAAAGGCAAAGGTTCAACTGCCGCGCTGCTCGAAAGCATTTTGCGCGCGGCGGGCTGCAAGACGGGGCTGTACACCTCGCCGCATTTGCACACGTATCGCGAACGCATTCGCGTGGACGGCGCGCTGATTTCAGAAGATGAATTTGCGCGCGGGGTAGGGGAGATTCGTCCAAGGGTAGAGGAGCTGCTCGCCGCGCGTCCCGATTTTGAATCCTTCTCGACGTTCGAGGTGATGACGACGCTCGCGTTGAATTATTTTGCGCGCGTAGCGGTTGACATAGCAATTCTCGAAGTCGGATTAGGGGGGCGACTCGACGCGACGAACGTGGTGGACGCGGATTTGTCCATCATTACGCCGATCAGTTTTGACCACACCGCCGTACTGGGCAACGCGTTACACAAGATTGCGAATGAAAAGGCGGGAATCATCAAGCGCGGGAAAATTGTGTTGAGCGCGAAACAGGAACGTGATGCGTCAAACGTCATTGCGCAAGTCGCGCGAGAAAAAAACGCGACGCTCGGTGTAGGCGAACGCGATTGGCTGTGGTTAGGCGGGCATTCCGATTTTACGGTCGCGGCAGAACCGCGCGTGGGCTTGTGGCGCGCGTATTGGCGTTACGGTGATTTGCACGTTCCGCTGCTTGGCGTGCACCAATTGGCAAACGCGGCGTTAGCTGTCGCGGCGGCGCAAACGCTGGGGGAGAACTGGGGACTGGAGACTGGTCCTGAGCATGGTCGAAGAATTGGAGACGCGGCGATTCGGACCGGCCTGGAATCAACGCAATGGTTCGGGCGTTTGGAAATTTTGCAAGAACGCGCTGCGAATCACCCGCTTGTCATTGCCGACGGCGCGCACAATGGCGACTCGGCGGAGAAACTTGTCGCCGCGCTGAAATTTCATTTCGAGTTTGAAAACTTGTTTTTGATTTTCGGCGCGCTGCGGGACAAGGATTTGAACGCGTTGCTCGCGCCGTTCAAGCCGCTCACGGCCCACGCGTGGACGCTGCAAACCCCGCACCCGCGCAGCCGCGACGCGCAATCGCTCGCACAAGAATTGAATGCTCACGGCATTTCCGCCGACGCGGTATCGAGCATGGCGGATGCCCTCGCGCGTGCGCAGGAGCAAGCGTCACCGCGCGATTTGATTTGCATTACCGGCTCGTTGTCGGTGGTGGCAATGGCGCGCGCAGTATTTCATCCAGACCAGTTGCCAGCGGATAATGAAAGCGGATAAGCGGATGCGCGTGCCCATGTCATCCGCTTATCCGCTTTACCCATCCGTTGGCAACTTGCATTCTCACGGCATCCCTTCCACAGAAATATCATCGCAATACACAGGCGACAGCTTGCCATTGGCGTCGCGATATTGCACCGCAAGATACCAGCCGACCCAATTTGGAACTGACACGCCAACGCGCCAAGTTTTTTGCTTGGCAAACGGTTCCCACGGCGCAATGTTCATCTCTATCGGCGTTGCGCAGCGATTCAGCAAACGCATGTGCGTCACAGTTGTGTTCGGACTGGACGCCTCGAACGCGGCATGAATTTCAATCGTCGCGCCGACCTTGCCGCCCGCGCAGCACAAACCATCTTGCAGAACGAGCGAACCCGTCACGGGGAACGCGACGCGCGTTGCCGCAACCGCCGTTTGCGCGAACGCGGGCTGCGCGGCAAGGGGTGTGCGCTCGTCCAGCGTGCTGTACATGCTGACTTGGGTTGTTCCGCTTTCTTGCGCGTTCACTTGGCTGTGATCGAAAACCGGAATGCGCTTGCCGTTGGCATCGCGAAACTGCGTCCCAATCCACACGCTGCGTTCGTCCAACCAATCCGTGTCCAACGAGACATTCCATTCCGCTTGGTAATCCGTCCACGCGCCGGTCGGCTCACACGCTGTTTCAATTTGCATGCACACGCGCATTTGTGTGACGTTTGCATTTTCCCACGGCGTACGACTGACATAAGTGGCGCCACTCGCGGTCTTGCCGATCTCTGAACGCATCGGCTGAAAACGCAGGCGAATTGTCGCGCGTTCGCCCGGGTGTGTTTCCACTGTGCTCGCGGTGATTATTTCGATCACCGGAATAGAGTTACCAGAAATCGTCGGCGTTGCGGCAAGTATGCCGGGGGTTGGGGTTGCGGTCGGCGGCGGACTCGATGACGGGGCGACGCACGCGGCAAGCAGCGTCGCGAACATTGTCAGCCAGAAAACAGGACGGGGGCGCATAATATAAAAAAGGGGCGACCTGGAATTACGATTACGCGAACAGTAAATTCGGGCGATGGCTTGCGATTCACCATTGCCACTACAATCAATTATATGCGAAACGAAGAATCTATAAACATCATTGACTCACTTCTACGCGCGTGCTACAATCGCCATTGATTTGTAACGAAACAAAAACCCCCGCGACGTTTCCGCGTCCGAGGGCACGACCCAAGGTGTCTTGACCACCGAGGGCGAATTGAGCGTAGCACGACATCGCGCTTTTCGCAAGATTATTTGCATGGACGCCCGTCCCGGTCAAACACCAGGGCGGGCATTTTCTTTTTTGAGACGAATAATGAGACTCGTCATTTGAGGCTACATGAACTCTGTTCACCACCAAGGATGAAAATCTCCCCTCGTCCTTTGGGAGAGGGGGCGGGGGTGAGGGGTTATTTTCGAATCAGTCAACATGATCTCCGCTCACCACCAACGAT
>JACQWQ010000083.1 GCA_016209205.1 Chloroflexota bacterium | reverse complement strand
GGCGTGAACGCGTCAATCTCTTGTTGCCCGAGATTTGTGATCGTAAACGTTCCGCCGCGCAAATCGTCCGGCAAAATTTTTCCCGTGCGCGCTGCATCGCTCAAGCGCCGCACCTCCGCGTAAATTTCGCCCAGCCCTTTGCGTTGTGCATCGCGAATGACCGGCACGAGCAATCCGCGTTCCGTGTCCGCTGCCACGCCCAGATTAACAGCGGTGTGTTGCTGCACGCCGTCGTCGTGCAGCGTTGCATTCATGTATGGATATTTTGACAGCGCGCGCGCGACGAGCAGCACGACCAAGTCGGTGAAACTGAATTTCATTTCCGTTTGCTGCGCGTTCAATTGTTCGCGCAATTCGACCAGACGCGTCGCGTCCGCTTCGGTCGTCAAGGTCACGCGCGCGATCTCCCGCGCGCTGGCGCCCATGCGGTCAAAAATGATTTTGCGGACACCGGTGATGGGAATGGTGGCGTCAGTCGTCGGTTGCGAGGGGACAGAGAGAGGGGGGGGGGCGGTGGGCGTGACGCTTGGGGCAGCCGCGCGCTGCACGATAAATTTTCGCACATCGGCTTCCATGATGCGCCCGCTCTGGGACGACGCGGACAGCTGCGAAACATCTACGCCGAATTCTAGAGCCACGCGCCGCGCGCGCGGAGAAATGAATTGCCGTTTGCGCGCGGGCTTGACCTCACCCCCGACCCCTCTCTCAATGGGAGAGGGGAGAACAGCCGCTTCCTTCCCCTCTCCCGTTGGGAGAGGGGCCAGGGGTGAGGGGTTTAACGGCTCATCTGCCGTCGTCGTCAAGTACGCGATGGTTTTGCCCGTCGGCACGGTTTCATTTTCCTGATGCAGAATTTCGCGCAAGAATCCGCTTGTCGTCGCTTCGACCTCGATGTTGGCTTTGTCGGTCAGCACTTCGAACAACGGCTCGCCTTTTTTTACCGCGTCGCCTTTGTGTTTGAACCAGCGCGTGATCGTGCCTTCGTCCATCGTATCGCCGAGTTGGGGAAGAATGACAGGGGTAATCATGTTGCAGGCGGCAGGTCACAGGTCACAGGTTGCATCTTGTGACTTGCGACTTGTAGCCTGTGACCTGTGACCTGCGACTTGTGACTTGCAATTATTCCATCACCTTTCGCACCGCCGCCACAATATCGCGCGTTTGTGGAATCGCGAATTCTTCGAGCGCCGGACTCGCGGGCACGGGCACGTCGGCGGCGGCCACGCGCACGATGGGCGCGTCGAGATAATCGAACGCGAGATCGTTGACCGTCGCCAGCAGCTCCGCATTGAACCCCGTGTTCTTGTATCCCTCCGAAACGATCACGACGCGTCCGGTTTTTTTTACGGATTCGACAATCGTTTCCGTATCGAGCGGTTTGAGCGTGCGCAAGTCAATCACTTCCGCATCCACGCCTGCTTGCGCCAATATATCCGCCGCGTCGAGCGCGCGCAGCACCATGCGCGAATACGAAATGATCGTCACCGCGTTGCCTGCGCGTTTCACATCCGCGACGCCGAGCGGAATGATGTATTCTTGTTCGGGCACCGGACCTTTTTCGCCGTACAACATTTTGTGCTCGATGAACATGACGAGGTTATCTTCGCGAATCGCGGCTTTTAACAACCCTTTTGCGTCGTACGGCGTTGCCGGCATCACCACCATGACGCCGGGGAAATGCGTCCAAATCGCTTCGAGCGATTGGGAATGCTGCGCCGCAATGCCGCGCCCCGCGCCGCCTTCGGTGCGCAAGACGAACGGCACAGTGCTTTTGCCGCCAAACATGTAGCGATTTTTCGCGCCCTGATTCGCGATCTGGTCGGCGGACAAGAGCGTGAAATCAATGTACATGATTTCGTTCACGGGACGCAGCCCCGCCATCGCCGCGCCGACGCCGACGCCTGCAATCGCGGCTTCGCTAATCGGCGTTTCGCGCACGCGTTCTGCGCCGAATTTTTCGAGCAAGCCGCGCGTGGCGCCGTACGCGCCGCCGTAAATGCCAATGTCTTCGCCCATCAAAAAGACGCGTTCGTCGCGTTTCATTTCTTCTTCCAGCGCCTCGTTGATTGCCTGCCAGTACGGAATGTGGCGCAGGGTTTTGTCGGCGCGCACGCGGGCGCGCAAATTCTTTTCGTGTTCAATGTCGAGCGCATTCGTCTTGAGCGGCGCATACAAGCCCGCGTACAAGTCCTTTGGATCGGGATTGGGACTTGCTTCCAAAGCGAATTTCACAGAGTGTTCGATTCCGGCGCGTGCGGTTTGCTCCACCGCGTCAATTTCGGCTTGCGTTGCCAACCCCGAATCCAAGAGTTTTTGCGACAACACGGTAAGCGGATCGCGCGCTTTCCACGCTTTTTCTTCATCGCGGGTGCGATACGCGCGCGGGTCGCTGCGGGAATGGCCGTACCAGCGATAGGTTTTGCACTCGACCAGCGTTGGACCTTCGCCGCGCCGCGCGCGGCGCACGGCTTGGTCCACGGCTTCGCGCACCGCGAGCACGTCCATGCCGTCCACGACAATGCCGGGAATGCCGTACGCCGCGGCGCGATCCGCCGCGTCAGGATTTTTTGTCACCGATTGCCACGGTACGCTCATGGCGTACATATTGTTTTCGACAATGTAAATGACGGGCAAATCCCAAATGGATGCCATGTTGAGCGATTCGTGAAAGATGCCGTTATTCACCGCGCCGTCGCCAAAGAAACAGAGCACGACGCCCATCCCCTCACCCCCCCCCCTCTCCCAAGGGGAGAGGGGCGAAGGGGCGAGTGATTTTTGCATTTTCAAAGCCAGCCCCGCGCCCGTCGCGACGGGGATGTTGCCCGCGACGATGCCCGTCGCGCCGAGGTTGCCCTGCGCCGTATCGGCAATGTGCATCGAACCGCCGCGCCCGCGCGAGTAACCGGTCTCTTTGCCCGCGAGCTCTGCCATCATCTTGTTAAGATGTTCTTGACGTTCGGCGTCACTCTGCGCAAGATGTGCGCCGTGCGCGAGACAATGCCCGTGCCCGCGGTGTGTGCTGGTAATGTAATCGCCCGGCCGGAAATTGGCAATCGCGCCGACGGCAACCGCTTCTTCTCCGGCGTACAGGTGCACGGTGCCTTTGATGAGATTGCGCGTCAACAAATCATAGATGGTATCTTCAAAGATGCGGATCTCCCACATTTCGCGCAGGTATTCGAGCAGCAGTGTTTTGTCGAGGACGTTTACTGGGGCGGTGGATACAAGCGGACTAGACACGGAATACTCCTCTGGACGCCATACGGTTTTGCGATTTGAACGTATGTGCACAATTTTGCACAAATGTGCACGAATTCTAGCACACAAAAACCACCGCGTCAATTGATTTTTGACTGGCGCATTACAACGGTTCGGGGGGCTGCGCGTTCGTGCGAAACACCATGACCATTGCGACCAGCATCAGAGCCGCGCCTACCAAACCCAGCGCGTCCAGTCGTTCGCCCAAGAGCAGCCACGCGAGCAAGGTGCCCGTCAACGGTTCGAGCAGTGCGATGATCGTGGCGCTGGTCGCGGGTATCGTGCGCAAACCCAGAATCAGGAAAGCGTAACCCAAGATCGAAACGCCGATGCCCAAATGCAGCAGCAACAACCAGCCCTGTAGCGAATAGGTGACGACGAACCCGTTGTACAAGGCGAGCGGTAACAGCGCCAGCGTAGCGACGAAAAAAAAGACGGCGAGCGTTTGCAGCGGATGATACCGATTCGCCAAAACTCTGCCGCACACTTGAAAGGACGCGCTGCCCAGCGCGGTCAGCAGCGAAAAGAAAACACCCCAGCCCACGTTTACACCCAAATTTTTGCTGGGCTGAAAACCGACGAGCAGCACCAGTCCGACCAGCGCGCACAGCAGCGCAAGATAGACCTGCAAGTGCAATCGTTCGCGCAGCAAGCGCGCGGACAGCAGCGCGGCAAAGATGGGCACCGTGCCGAGTGTGACCAACGTCGCGATGGTGACGTTTACATTTTGCAGCGCGACGACAAAGCCCGCCTGATAAATCGCCATCATCAACCCCGCGAGGAGCATGATGCGTAAATCGCGCCGCTGCACGACAAACATCTTTTTGCCCAGCAGAAAAAACGAAATGAGCAAAAAGATAGGCAGGGCGATAAAGGCGCGCCACAAGGTGATGGACAGCGCGTTGGTCGCGGCAACGTTGAAAATACTTGACGTCGCAACGCCGATGGAGCCGAACAGAATTGCCGAAAGCGCGATGTAAGTGAAACCACGCGCGGTGTGGGAGTGGGGAGAGGATGTCATTTGCCGCCGATACGAACAGGTATGGGTTTTGAGGATTTGAGGGTTAAAACGTCGAACGCAAGTAATCGCCGACGCGCAGCGCCATCGCCATGATGGTGAGCGCGGGATTCATTGCAGCAGAGGAGGGCATGAACGACGCGTCCACGACGTACAGGTTTTGCACATCCCACGCGCGACACCATTCATTCAACGCGGATGTTTTGGGATCACGCCCAAAGCGCGCGGTGCCGCATTGGTGCGCGAGAAATTCAATGCCGACTTCTTTGGCGATATAAATCGGGTAGCCCGCCTTGCGCATATCCTGTTTGAAGGTTTCGACGAGACGGCGGTGCGGCTCCATGTTGTTGAACTTGCGCGCGATTTTGATGCTGCCGTCGCGCGTCAATTGCACGCGATTGTTCGGGTCGGGCAAATCTTCGGACATGATCCACCACTCGCAGCTGTGGTTGGTAATATATTTCAGCACGGGACGCGGCACGTACGCAACATCTGCCGTCAACATGCCGGGCTGCAATTTGCCGACCGCTTGGATATTGCCCATCGGGAAAGCGTAATGCGGTCCTCTGAAATAATAATCGTTAATCGCGATGGTTTTTTGGAAAATGACGTCGCTGCGTTTCGTCGGATTCACCGCCATTGCAACCGTGCCGTGATGCGACATGTAATTGCGCCCGACTTGGTCGCTGGAATTCGCGAGACCGTTCGGGTGCTTGTCATTCGCGGAACGCAGCAGCAGCGCGGCGGAATTGACCGCGCCGCACGCGACGACCACAATCGGCGCTTGAAGCATTTCCGTTTGCCCGTTGCGTTCCACCTCGACCGCGCTGATTTCATCGCCGCGCGCGTTCGTGTGCAATTTTTTCACGAGCGCGTTCAGCAGCAATGTGACGTTGCCGCTTTTCAACGCGGGCAGCACGGCATTGATGTGCGCGTCCGATTTTCCATCTAGCAGACAGGGGAAACCATCGCACGTGTTACAACGCACGCACGCGCCGAGCGAACGGTCTTGCTCGTTCAGATCAAGACCCATGTGATAGTGATAGGGATGCAGGCCCGCATCTTTTAATTTTTCCGCGAGTTCCTCAATATACGGTTCGTGCGAAATCGGCGGATAGGGAAAATCCGCGCTGCGCGGCGGGTCGGTCGGGTCTTCACCGATTTTGCCATGCACGCGATAAATTTTTTCCGCGCGCGTATAGTACGGTTCGAGTTCGGCGTACGATACGGGCCAGGCGGGCGAGATGCCATCGCGATGTGTCAGCTCGCCAAAATCTTCTTGGCGAAAACGCGGCAGCGCCGCGCCGTACACTTTCGTGTTGCCGCCGACGTAATAATTCATGCCGGGGCGAAGGGGTTTGTCGTCGCGGTCGTACCAGATTTCGGAGGTCTTGTACCGCGCGCGATCAAAGACCTCTTCGGGACTCCAATTTTGTTTTTCGTGCGGCAAAAACCCGCCGCGCTCGATCAATAATATTTTCTTGCCCCAATCGGCGAGCGCGTACGCGAGTGTCCCCCCGCCCGCGCCCGTGCCGATGATGATGATGTCGTAATCCATTTCTGATTTCTGATTTTTGATTTATGACTCACCTTACACACTGTCATTTCGAGATGGTCAGCCCGCGGAGGCTGTATGGGCGGAGAACTTGTCATATCGAGCGGAGCGAGATATCTCACGGAGCCTGCCACGCGGAGCCTGCCACGCTGCGCTCGCAGCCGTGGCTCGCAGCCGTGGTTCGATATGACAGACCCCGTTCAAGTTCTGAGCAGGAGCGGTTTTTGCGACGAGAAATCTCAGCGGCTGCAAACCGAGATTTCGCACGCGAACTCCGCGTGAGCAAAACTTGTGGCGATGCAGTTCATCGCATGAAGAATTGAGGGAACGGCTCGAAAACTTGTCCCGAAGAATTGAGGGATGACATTCACTGCGTAACATGAGTTATGATTTTTCAATCGCCTTTTTGTGGTGAGGAAATCATAAAATCAATAATGTCTTGAACAGTCAAGTCACGTGCACGCGCAACAATTTTATCTGCACCGGCTTGTTCCAGTTCAATGCGCGCGTGCGTAGTGACAACGCCGATGACGCGCATACCCGCGCTCTTCGCCGCGCGCACGCCGGTGCCGGAATCCTCCATCGCCGCGCAGTGTGAGGCATTCACGCCGAGGCGGCGCACCGCTTCGCGATACACATCGGGCGCGGGTTTGCCGTTTTCTACATCTTGATCGGTCACCACCACGTCAAATAAATCGCGAATCCTCAACGTGTCGAGCGTCCATTCCGCGTTGCTGCGTTCCGCCGAAGTCGCGACCGCCAAGCTCACGCCGCGCGCTTTTAGTGCGTGCAGTAATTCGGGAATGCCGTCGTGCATGGCAACGCCGTGCGTGCGCATTTTCGCGTTGCCGATCCGCGCTTGACGCGCGACGTGCTGTTCCAATTCGTCGTCCGTGATTTCACCGCCGAGCAAAACGCGAAAATTGTCGCGTGTGCTGCGGCGCAAATACATTTCGGGATCGTCGTCCGCGCCAAACTCCGCAAGCAATTCCGCCCATGTCGCGCGATAGTGCGCGGTGGAATCTACGATGGTGCCGTCGAGATCGAAAATAAAACCCAAATTCATAGTCGGATGGTCGGGCAGTCGGATAGTCGGATAGTCGAGTGGATTGACCAACCGACCATCCGACGATCCGACTAATGGACTATAACAACTTTCATCGTTTCACCCGCGCGCATCGCGTCGAATGCTTTGGATGCTTCGGTCGCGGGAATGTGGTGCGTAATCAAGGGCGATGGTTTCACGACGCCGCTTTCGAGCATTTGCACGACGCCGGGGAATTGATTCGCCGCGCCGAACGCGCCATACACCGTCAATTCGTAACGCGTGATGAGATACTGCGAAACGGGCGGCAGCGCGTGCGGCTGCATCCCGAACAACACAATGCGTCCGCCGCGCCGCGCAAGTTTCAACGCTTGCGGCAGCAGTGATCCCACCGCGTCCACGACAATGTCCGCGCCAATGTCGGTGTGTTCTTGTACAATCGCTTCGACATCTTGCTCGCGCGAATGGATGGCAACATCCGCGCCATTTTTCCTTGCCATGTCGAGACGGAACGGCGCGACATCGGTCATGATGATTTTTCCCGCGCCGCCCGCGCGATACACCATGCCGTACAACAAACCGACGGGACCCGCGCCGAGAATCACAACATTCTCGCCTGCGTGGACGGGAACGCGCGTCGTGCCGCTGGCGACGCACGAAAGCACTTCGGCGAACACCGCGTCGTCGAGCGGCACATCGCGCGAGATTTTATACAACGCGCGTTCGGGCGCGACGACGTACGGCGCCAGCCCACCGTCTAGCGAGATGCCGAGCGTTTTGTAATCTTCGCATTGATTCGGAAACCCACGGCGGCAGTAGCGACATTGATTGCAAATCAAACGCGGCGCGACGACGACGCGGTCGCCTTCGCGTAGATATTTCACGCCCGCGCCAATGGCTTCGACCGTGCCGACAAATTCATGTCCGAGCACGGTGCCGGGCGCGGCTTTGTGCGCGGGCGGCACGGCAAGGATATTCAAATCGGTGCCGCACAAACCGCACGCTTCGACGCGCAATAAAACATCATCCTGATTTTTGATTTGTGGTAAGGGGCGCTCTTGGATTTCGAGACGACCTTCGCCCGTGAAGACAGGAACAAGCATAAATCCCCTTTAATCGATTATCAACGATGCGTTGTCCACATTGGAATGTGCAGGCAAAGTCTACCGCTTCTCATAGCGATAATAGACAGAGTTGTCATTGTCCATTGCAACAAGTGAATATGGAGCCAAATGTCCCTCAAAATAAAAGCGCATTGACCGATTTTCTGGTTTGTCGTTTATGTTTTGGAACTGTGCAAAGATAGCCCATTCCAATCTTTGAGATCCTTCCATTTGTCCCAAATACCACGTGCCATTGCCCGAAATATATTTCTGGCTTTGTGGAAAAGGAGTTTTTGACAACCCCCAGAAAGTCGGCATGCTTTTTAACTGGAATGTCCCATCTTGATTAAAAACGAGTTCTCCTTCCGTTGATACGACGTGAAACGTTTTTTGAAGGGTTTCCGCCGAACCTTTAGACAATTCCCATTTGCCGACAATATCATTTGTACTGGGTTGAATCCAAGGGGCAGGTGAACGAATGCCGATTTCGAGTGCGAGCGATGCATAGCAGGCAACTGGTACGACAATCACAACAGACAACAAAGTGATAAAGTCCATCAGTGGCTGATCCTCGCCAGTGCGCTTTTCAATCATTTTTTTGAGCGCTTTGCCAAGCACATAGACTAACGCACCAACAGTAAGTGCAAGAATAGGAGCAACACACAATGGCATCAAGTCAGGAGTGTCAAACATAGACGAGTCCTTTGCAGAAACCTTGGTCAGAACCAAACGTGAAGCTGTTCAATTGCCGCGCCCAAAATCCCCGCGTCGTTTCCCATCTGCACATGGACAGCGGATTTGGTAAAGCGGATAAGCGGATGGGCGCGTACGTATCCGCTTATCCGCTTTATGTATCCGCTGGCAGCTCCCCCCCCGCCGTGCCCAAAATCCCCGTGTGGACAGCTGCCAGCGGATTCGGGAAAGCGGATGAGCAGATGGGCGCGTACGGTATCCGCTTATCCGCTTTATGTATCCGCTGGCAGCTGTGCGCCGAACCAAGCGCGCGGATAATGGAAAGCGGATGGGCGCGCTCGCATCCGATTATCCGCTTTTATCATCCGCTGGCAGCTGCCCTTCCTCCCGCGCGCGTTGTGGCGGTCCTGCTCCCGGCGGACGCCATAGAAAACGCGTGATATATTTTTTCCAATCCTGTAAATCATTTGGCAGCAAAATTCTTTGATAGTCCAATCGCTTACGACCGAAATTGATCAGTAATCCTACGGGCGTGTTTGCTGCTGCCAGAAAACCAATCGTCTGCGCAATTTCGGTCTTGGTCAAAAAATGTGAAAACGCCTCCACTTCGACGACGACTTTATTTTCGACCCAATGATCGGGATAGGTTGTTCCAATCCACACATCGCCATCGTAAACGTCAATGCGATATTCTTCAATCACTTCCATCCCGTCCGCACGCATTTCCGCCGTCAACGCGCGTTGATACATTTTCTCGCGCAACCCCGGTCCTAACCGATTATGCACGCGCATTGCGCAGCCGATGATACGATATGTGATGTCTTGATGTGGAATAGACGGGTCGAGTTTGTTTTTCATTTGTAGCACCATGAAATAGATATTCGTTCATGCTGTGGGTGCGGAACGAGAATCGTCCATCCGCTCATCCGCTTTACCCATCCGCTGACCGCGCCCCCCACGCCGCGCCCAAAATCCCCGCGTCGTTTCCCAGTTCCCCTGCCATGACGCGCACGCGCGACGAGATGGACTTGTGCGAATATTTTGGCACGGTTGCACGTGCGGGTTCGAGCAGCAGATCGCCTGCTCTGATGACGCTGCCGAACAAAACAAACGTCGAAATGTCCATCGTCATCGCGACGGTTGCAATGCACACGCCGAGCGCGCGTCCCGCGCGTTGCAAGACACGCTGCGCGATTTCGTCGCCGTTTTGCGCGGCGCGGACGATTTCTTCTGCCGATTCCACTTTTTTGCGCGTGGCGTACATGTACGCATTCATGATGGCGGGACCGCCCGCGTAACTTTCTACACAGCCGTTCGAGCCGCAGGTGCATATCGGTCCGTCCATATCTACCGTGAAATGTCCGACCTCGCCTGCCGCGTCTTGTTCGCCGCGATGCAGTTTGCCGTCCACGATGAACGCCGCGCCGATGCCCGTGCCGACGATGATGAGCGCCATGGATTTTGCGCCGCGCCCCGCGCCGAAATGATATTCGCCCAGCGCGGCGGCTTTGGCGTCGTGTTCGAGCGAAACGGGGATGCCCAAATGTTCGCGCACCATTTGCGCGAAAGGCACGTTGCGCCAACCCGTGAGATTCGGTGGGTCAACGATTACGCCCGTGTTGTGCTCGATCGGTCCGGGACTGCAAATGCCGAGCGCAGCAAGTGTCGCACCTGCAGGCAATTGTGCTTGCAAGGCGCGTACGCTTTGTGCGACGCGTTCGGCGGCTTGCGCCGGACCCTCCAACGCGCGCGTCGGCGCTTCATTGCGCGCGACGATTCTCCATTCGGGCGAAATCAAGCCGCATTTGAACGTGCTTGCGCCGAGGTCAACGCCGATGTGCCAGAGTTCGCTCATCGCTGATCGCGTATCGCAAATCGCATATCGCAAATTCAGAATTCGAAATTCAAAATTCAAAATTCAAAATGTGCAATCCGCAATTTCCAATCTCCAGTCTCCAACGCGCACAAGGCGGTATACTACTTGCCCAACGCGCACAAGGCGGTATACTACTTGCCCAACGCGCACAAGGCGCTATACTACTTGCCCAACGCGCACAAGGCGCTATACTACTTGCCCAACGCGCACAAGGCGCTATACTACTTGCCCAACGCGCACAAGGCGCTATACTACTTGCCCAACGCGCACAAGGCGCTATACTACTTGCCCAACGCGTACGCGTTGTCAATCACCTGATGCACGCGCAGTCCGTCGTTCGCGTCCGGCGCAAAGGGTTTGTTTTCGACGACAGCGCGGAGGAATTGATAAATGTTTTCCGCGTGCGTGCGGTTCCAGCCCAGAATGCTGCGGGGGGGGGGAACGACCGCGCCTTGAAACTGTGTGCCGGTCGGAATACGCGTCCAGCCCTGTGTCGCCGCGTTCGCCGTCGCGTCGAAAAATTGCAGCACGTTGCCGTCTTGCAGACTGAATTTCAATGCGCCGCGTTCGCCGTACACCTGCACGTTCATGTCGTCCACCGCGCCCGTCGCGAAACGCGTTACAAAGAGTGTGCCCTGCGCGCCGTTTTGCATTTTCGCATTGAGCCACGCGGCGTCGTCCACGTCAACGCCTTCTCGTTTCTCGGATTTCGCATCTGCTGGTCGCTCGGTGATGTACGTGCGCGTTGTCGCATTCACCGTTTCAAACTCTCCAATCAAAAAACGCGCCATATCAATCACGTGCGATCCCAAATCCACGAGCGCGCCGCCGCCCGATTGCGCGTGACGCAAGCGCCAACTCATCGGGCGCTGCGGATTTTGATAGCCCGTGTGCAAATAATCAATATGATAATGATAAATTTGTCCCAGCGCGCCTTCGGCAATCATCTGGTGCGCGAGCATCAGCGCGGGCACAAAGCGATAATTGCACACCATTCCGACGCGGACATTCGCTTCCCGCGCGGCGTCTACAATTTCTTGTGCCTCTGCCGCGTTCAACGCAAGCGGTTTGTCCACGAGAACGTGTTTGCCCGCATGGATCGCCGCGAGAATCGTGGGACGGTGCGCATAATTCGGCAAGCACACGTCTACAACTTGGACATCTGCGCGGGAAACAAGTTCGTCAAGGTTGGTCGTCCAATTGTCGAATCCGCCTTCGTGCGCGGCGCGTTCTGCGGATTCCGCGCGCGTCGTGCAAATGGCAGCGAGTTGAATGGGGGGAAGCGTGCGAGGGTAAAAGTGCGGAATTTCGCGATAGGCGAGGGCGTGAACTTTGCCGATCATGCCAAAGCCGATGAGACCGATGCCGAGAGAATCCATGGGAAATGTGACGGGTGACGAGTGACGGGTTGGCATTTCCCCGTTTCCCGTCACACCGACGTATCATCACGCATGCTGCCCGTCGAACCGCGTGGGGCGTGATGACACGTCGCCGTCACTTTTAACCTTTCAACGAGCCAGCCATCAGCCCGCGCACAAAGAACGGACCCAGCAGAATGTACAACAAAATCGTCGGCGCGGCGGCGATGAGCGCGGCGGCGAATTGGACGTTCCATTCGACGGTGAAACTGCCCGCGAGATTGTTGAGCGCGACGGTGATGGGTTGATTCGCCGGATTGTTGGTGACGGTGATGGCGAACAAAAAGTCGTTCCAGATATTGGTGAATTGCCAAATGGCGACGACGACAAAGCCGGGCGCGGAAAGCGGCAGCATGATGCGCGTGAAAATGCTAAAGAAATTCGCGCCGTCAATCCGCGCCGCTTCGATCATTTCATTGGGAATCGTGGCGTAATAGTTGCGAAAAATGAGCGCGCAGACCGGAATTCCGTACACGATGTGGACGAACGTCAAACCTTCCAGCGAACCCCCAATGCGGAGCGCGTTGAGTGTTGTAACCAGTGGGATGAGGATGCTTTGGTAGGGAATGAACATGCCAAACAGGAGCAGCGGGAAAATAATATCCGCGCTGCGGAATTTCCACTTGGATAAAACATAACCATTCATCGCGCCGAGAATCGCCGAGATGAGGGTCGCGGGGATTGCTACACGGAGACTGTTTACAAAGTTGCGCCCCAAGCCCGCGACGGACGGACTACCTACCCAAGCGTCAATGAAACTCTGAAAGCTCAGCTGGCGCGGCAAACTCCACATTTCGTACAGATTAATCTCGTTATAGCTCTTGAGACCTGTGAGGACCATCAAAAAGATGGGGAGGAGGTAATAGGCAGTAAAGATGATTGCGATGGCGTACAGCAAGATGCGCCACCAGTTGAAATATCCACGGCGGCCGGCGACCTCTGTAGTCGCTTCGCGGGCAAGGGCAGTTTCAGTTGTCATTGGGTAGTCTCCGAGCGCAAACTGTAGCGCAGGTAAGGGATAATCAATACGGAAACAAGCACCAGTAGAATCACAGCAATCGCCGCTCCCTGCGCAAAGCGCGTGGCTTTGAAGGTTGTCTCGAACATGTTAAAGGCGAGGGTATCCGTGGCAAAACCGGGACCGACGCCGGTCATGGAAACGCTGAGGTCATATAGTTTCAACGAAATGCTGCTCAAGATGATGACGACGCTCAACGTGATAGGCGTCAAGAGTGGGATATAAATATAGCGCACGATCTGGTATTCGTTTGCGCCGTCCACCCGCGCTGCCTCGCGCAATTCGTGCGGGATACTGCGCATGCCCGCGAGATACAACGCCATCACATAACCGGATAATTGCCACGTCGCGGCAAGGACGAGCGAAAATGTTCCGACCGAAATACCCCAGTTCGGGTTGGTTACAAAGCTCAATCCAATCTGATTGAGAAAGCCGCCAAGTGCGGTATTGTCGGCGATGTAGAAGACGGTCGGATCCGTAAACCAGCGCGGCTTGAAAAATCCTAGTCCAATGTACTCGAACAATTTGTTGACGCCCGTGCTGCCGAGTTCCGGTGTGCCGGGCGTCAGCAGCCAGCGCCAGACTACGCCGGTGACGATAAAGGAAATGGCAAAGGGCAAAAGAAAAACACTTCGGAAAAAGCTTTCGCCCCGAATGCGGCTGTCAATCAAGAGTGCCAATCCAAAACCCAGAACAATGCAAGAAAACAGAAAGAGCGAGGTAAAGCCGACGAAATTTCGAATGTCAATATAAAAGCGCTGTGTTTCAATCCCCGCTCCAAAGAGGATGCGCTGGTAATTGGCAAGTCCAACGAACGTGTAATCGGGCGCGGTGCTTGCCCATTTGGTGAGGGAGACATAGCCAGTCCAGCTGATAAAGCCATAGACAAAGATGGCGATCAGAATAATTGAGGGCAGCACCATCAAGACGGCAGCCCAACGTTCCCATCCTTTACCCTTCATGAGCGTCCTCCCACAAAACCGGCCGCGGTGTCGTCCCGGTTAGATTTGGAGCGAGGGGGAGTTTTCTCCCCCTCGCCGAGTATTTTGCGACTTGCCTCTCGGGTGCAAGCACCCAAAGACACAGAGCGCCGAGCTTATTGTGCAACTCCTGCATCCTTCGCGGCTTGAACGAGCGCGGCTTGGGCAGCGGCGACATCACCGTCCGCCGTAAACTTGATGACGATATCGGTGAACGCCGTCTTCCATGCGGGGTCAATGGCAGAGCCGTGAACGATGATCGGGATCACGCGCGAGACTTTGAAATCCGCAGCCGATGATTTGAGGTAATCGTCGAACTTGCTATAGTCGCAGTCGGTGCGCGAACAGATTGAACCTTTGTTGATGTTAAAGACTTCTTGCGCCTCTTTACCCGTGATCAACTTGAGCCAGTTTCTGGCGTTTTCGGGATTGGGCGCTTTGATCGGGAATCCAAAGCCGTCTGACACGAGTAGGAACGAGCCCTTGTTGTTCGGCGCGGGAATTCCTTCGTAATCCGCCGCGGTCTTTTTCGCATGGACGAATTCCCCATCCGCCCAGTCGCCCATGATGTTCATCGCGGCTTTGCCTTCGATCACCAGTTTGGTCGCTTGATCCCAGGAAAGTGAGTCACGATCCTGGTTGGTGTACGTAAGCATTTTTTTGTACGTGTTCAATGCCTCGGTAACTTTCGGGTCTGAAAATTTCATCGTGCCATCGTGGAGCCCCAACATGCCGTCCGGTCCGACCGTGCCGAGCAGTACCACCTCAAAGGTTTGAGGACCTTCGAATTTATTCGCTCCACCCATCGCGAGCGGAATGATGCCCTTGGCTTTCAAGGCATCGGCGACCGTAAAGAATTCGTCAAACGTTGTCGGCGCGGTCAAGCCATTGTCGGCGAGGATCTTTTTGTTGACCCACAGCACGTTCCCACGATGGATGTTGAGCGGCACCGTCCACATGTGACCTTTGTAGGTCAGCAATTTTTTGAGGTCATCGGGCATGACCGATCCTTCGCCAGCTTCCACGATATCTTCGACAGGGGTGAGGTATTTTTCCGGGTCGTATTGGATTACCTCTTTACCAGCATGGAGCATAAACACGTCGAATGGATCGCCTGCTTGGAGCTTGGTAATGTTCGATGCCTGAAAGTTCACGCCGCCGCCGCCCGCGATGCCGGCATGGATCAACTCAACGCCTGGATATGCTTTCTTGTAGAGATCGTACACGCCGTTGATGCCAGCGAATTCGCCGCCAGACGTCCACCAATTGCCGACTTGAAGCTGTCCGCTACTGGGCGTGCCAAAGAGCAAGCCCACATTGGGCTTGGTCGGGTCGAACTTGGCGAGAAACGCCGTCGCATCCGCCTGGCTTGGGATGCACAAGACCCAACCGACATCAATGACATCAGGATTCGTGATCTTGTTCGGATATTTCTTTGCATCATCGAGGTTGGCATAATTGGTGTACGCCATGATGGGCCAGTACGCCTTGACATTACCATAGGCTTTGTCGGCGAGCAGAGAAAGCGTGTCGCCCGCGACGACGGTGTGCGTATCCGTGCAAGCAACTGCGGTGTTTGGCGCGGCGCTCGCTGCAGGGACAATCGCCAATAACATCGCCAACGCAATCAGGGCGTACAGGAATTTTGATTGTTTCATCTCTCTTGACCTCCCTTGGTCGTTTCACATGGTCCTTTGTATCCTCTGTAGCTTTACAAGTTTGAGGCGATAAACAATCGCGTCTATAGGCACCCCTCCTTTTATTTGGGTGATTGGTGATTGGGTGATTAGGTGATGGCGTCCAATCACCCAATCACCCAATCACCGAATTGCTTATTTTGCGCATCGAAAGCCCAAATCGTCATTCGCTGTCGTCGGCACGCCAGAGTTGCGATAGTACGCTGTCAAAAAGTTCTCTGCGTCAAACCAACCACCGCCGCGCAAAATATAGTTGTTGTCACCATAGAGTTTGGAGTCGGTTGTGTTTCCCGGATAATGTTCTGCCTTGGTACTGGTCCACTCCCATACATTGCCTGCCATGTCGAGGACGCCGAATGGACTTGCCCCGGCGGGGTAGGAACCCACCACCGCAGTTCCGCGCAAGCCCGATTCTTTGCCATTCTGTTTCTTGGGATCGAAATCATTTCCGTACGGAAAGCCAAGATTTTTTGCGCCGCGTGCGGCATATTCCCACTCTGCTTCTGTGGGCAATCGTTTGCCGACCCATTTGCAAAACTCATTCGCATCGTTCCAACTGATCTTGACGGCAGGATGATTTTCCTTGCCTTCGACATACGCTGTCCACGCCTTTTGATCTTCTTTTTCCGCGTCGGTTTTGTATCCGGTCGCATCCACAAATTTCTTGAAATCCCCATTCGTGACTTCTAATTGGTCAAGCATGAATGCCGCAACGTCCACTTTGTGCGGTGGCTTGGAATCGGCAGTGCCTGCATCACTGCCCATCTGAAAGGAACCCGCGGGAATGTCGAGCATGGGTGTATCAATAGAAGGTTTGGGCGCTTCGGTTGGAACAGCCGTTGCACCGACTTGTGTTGGTTCCGCTGCTTTGGTCGGCGCGTCGGTTGGTTTAGGCCGCGGCGTTGGCGTTGGAGGGGGGGGGGGCGGTGTAGGTGTTGCGGCAATGACGATCGGTGTGAATATGACGGTGGGTTCACCGCCGCCTGTACCGGGTTGTCCCGGCAACCCGGTGCCGCCATCGCCGCACGCTGCGAGCGCGAGCAAAATCATAAACAGGGTAACCGTGACAAGAAAACCTTTGCGCATTCCTCTCCTCCTGATGAAATCGTAGGATCGAGACCTGACAAGTTTTCGACGCATCCGTTTTACGGATCACAGAGGTACTGTACAACACGAAAGTGGTATGCGCCGCGTACGCGCGATGTATGTCATCGCAAGAAACCCTGTCAGTTCTGATGTGAATCAGCTCTTCAGCCCGTTGTCTGTGCGATACCGCGTGCTCGCTTCGTCCAATGCTTGACGCACGCGCGCGACGGCGGCGGGAATTTCGCCAGTGCCCGGTTGGAGTTTGCCTTTTGGTCCTTTGAAAAGCGGCGAAGACATCTCGGCGACGGTCATGCCTTGTTTTACAAAGTCCGCGCAATTCCCCGCATTCACTCCACCATCCATCATCAAGTCAACTTGATCTTCCAGACCGACGGCGACGATCATGTCGTGCAGCTGGCGCAATTGTTTGCCAAACGTGGGATTGACGATGTGCGGACTGCGTCCGGTTTGCGGGGGCTGCCAAAAGGGATACCATGTTTCGTACTCGATAATGTCGGCGAACGGAATCAGCGGTTCAAAATTGCCAATCGGCATGCCTTCCCAACCCCAAACGCCAACTTTCAAGCCGTGTTCCTTGATGAAAAAAATGTGTTCGACGATGGTTTCGCCCGTGGTCTCGATAGGCAGCGAAATCAAATTCACGCCCGCGTCAATCATCTGCTTGAGTTGTTCTTGGGTGGGGCGCATCATTTGCAGCTGCGCCTCGATTTCGAGAGAGGTGCGTGAGCGTACTGCCTCCAGAATGTCAATCCCGCCGCGCGGCATGGCAAACTGCATGTACTGTCCGTCGCGGACTTCGATGTGAATCCAATCTGCGCCGGCTGCTTCCAACTCGCGCACTTGTGCGCCCAACACGGTATAGTCCGCCCAAAATAAACCTGCGGCAAGTTTTACGCGCTGGCGCGGCTTGCCGATTCTGCTCTGGGTGTTTGTCACTTGCGCCTCTCGGTTTTGCGCGCGCTGTCTTGGGATTTGCGCGCGCGGGGTGTGATTATTTTTCGAGGCGTGTGCGTGGGCGGTCAAGCTCTAGCACCAGCTTGGCGGTGTGGTCGTCCGTAATGATAACACCAACATAACCGCCGCGCAACGCTCCCAAGATTGCTTTGGCTTTATGTGCCCCGGTTGCCACTCCCAGCACACGTGGGAGCTTGCTCAAGTCAGCCAATTCCAAGCCAATCGTCCGTTCACTCAATTCCGTCGAAACAATTTTGCCCTCGATGTTAAAATACTGCGAACAGATTTCGCCGACGGCGCGTCCTTTGCGGAGGGTGGCTACTTGGGCGGGCGCCAACAATTTCTGCCGCACAATGGAGGACGACTGCCGCTCCAACGAACCAATGCCGACCAACGCCAACTTGGCCTGCCGCGCCAGTGCCAGCACCTGGACGATGGAGGATTCTTGCATCAACGCGCGTCGCGTTTCCACGTTCTCGACAAAAAGCGGCGCAGTCAGGTTATAATACTCTCCGCCCATTTTCTGCGCGAGCGCGCGGGCGAGGTTGGCGTCATCTTGAGCAGAATGACTGACACGCAGCGCGCCGACCAATTGTACTACACTGACATTGCGCACGGGGGCGGGTGTAAAATGCTCGACGACCGCGTGCAACGTGGTGCCGCGACTGATGGCGAGAATATCGTTCGGCGCAATGTGCGTTTCGAGATAACGCGCCGCCAAACGCGCAATCTGGGTTTTGGCATCGTACGCTTCACCGCGCCCCGCGCGCAGCACCAGCGCTTCTTTCAACCCAAAACGCTCGCGCAACTGCTGCGCCATCTCTGGAACGGTCGCCAGCGGGTAATGAATGCGGATTTCGACGACGCCGGATTTGCGCGCTTGCGTGAGGAGCCGCGAGACGCTGGAACGCGAGACGCGCAAACGCCGCGCAATGGCGCTCTGGTCATTACCCTTTTCAAAATAGAGATGGGCTACTTGGGCGAGCAGCTCCGCTTGCTCAATTTCCATCGGCGGGACATAGAGACCCCAAGGGTTTTGTACGATGTTGCTCGTCGAGCCGCGCTATGCTATAAAATCCTTGGGGTCTGGATGGCTCGAGCATAACGCGTTCGGGTGGCTTGAAAAATTTTGCAGTCTGTTGCACAATTGTGCAGCACGCTTGTGCACGAATTATCCGTCAAGTTTTGACGATTGTCAAGGGGTGAGTAGTGTTGATTACTCACATTTCGTAGAATCGGTTCGTTTTCAAAACCTGTGAGGTCTTTTGGAGACCTCACAGGTTTTGAAAAGGGTAATCACCAGGTAGATCACTGATGAATCCAAATGCGCCGCGTACCATCCAGTTGTTCGTGACCTGTTTGATTGAAACCCTGCGCCCGGAAGCAGGGATGGCAGTTGTGCGTGTTTTGGAAAGTTTGGGGATTCGCGTGGAATTCCCACGTGCACAAACCTGCTGCGGGCAGCCCGCGTTCAACGCCGGCGCGTGGGATGACGCACGCGCGATGGGTCGACACACCCTCGACGTGCTCGCCCAATCCGACGCGCCGATTGTCGTGCCTTCCGGTTCGTGCGGCGATATGCTCGTGCATCACTATCCCGAGTTGTTTGCTGCCGATCCAAAATACGGTCCGCTCGCGGAGCAAATCGCCGCGCGCACGTACGAATTCTCGCAATTTCTGGTGGAGGTCTTGGGCGTCAAGAATTTGAAGGCGCGCTGCGCGGGACGCCTTGCGTATCATCCGTCGTGTCACTTGTCGCGCGGTATGGGCATCAGCGCACCGCCGCGCGAACTTTTGTCGAATCTACAAGACGGCGAATTGGTCGAAATACCGGGCGCGAATGAATGCTGCGGGTTCGGCGGACTCTTTGCCATCAAGATGGGCGAAATTTCGAGCGCCATGCTCGCACGCAAGTTAGATGCGATTGAATCCGCAAAGGTGGAAACCGTCGTGGGCTGTGACGTGAGTTGTCTCTTGCACCTCAGCGGAGGTTTGCACCGGCGCGGTTCCAAGATTGAAACGAAACATCTCGCAGAAATTCTCGACTCTTATGTCCCAACAAACATCTAACGTCACCTTTCACGAACGCGTGGAGGACGCGCTGCGTGATCAAATTTTGCACGTCGCGTTGGAACGCACGACAGAGCGTTTTCAACGGCTGCGCGTCACAGGCATGGGTTCATTGCCAAATGCGGACGCGGTGCGCGACCGCGTGCGGCTGATTCGCGCGCACACCCTGAGTCGTCTCGACGCTTACCTCGAACAATTCGCCGCTAACGTGGAACGCGCGGGCGGACACGTTCATTTTGCTGCCGACGCAAACGCGCTGAATCGCATCGTCGCCGACATCGCGCGCACGCACGACGTAAAATCCGTCGTCAAAGGCAAGTCCATGATTAGCGAAGAAGCGGAACTGAATCACGCGTTGGAGGCGCAAGGCGTCCGCGTCGTCGAAACGGATTTGGGCGAGTACATTATTCAACTCGCAGGGGAGCGCCCGTCACACATTCTCGCGCCCGCGATTCACAAAACCAAAGAGCAAGTCGGACAGCTGTTTCATGAAAAACTAGGCGTGCCGGTGTACACCGAACCTGCCGAAATGACCGCGGCGGCACGCGCGATATTGCGTTTTGAATTTTTGAACGCGGACATGGGTGTGAGCGGCGTGAATTTTGGTGTCGCCGCGACGGGCACGATATGTTTGGTCGAGAACGAAGGCAACGGGCGTTTGACGACGACGGCGCCGCGTGTGCACGTCGCGTTGATGGGGCTTGAACGCATCGTGCCCACGCTCGACGATTTGAGCGTGATGCTTCAAGTTTTGGCGCGTTCGGCGACGGGACAAAAAAGCGCGGTCTATACCAATCTCATCACCGGTCCGCGCCGCAATGGCGAAGGCGATGGACCCGACGAATTGCACATTATCCTTTTGGACAATGGACGGAGTCGCGTACTAGGCACAGAGTTCGCGGAAATTTTGTACTGTATTCGCTGCGGCGCGTGTTTGAACGCGTGCCCGGTGTATCGCGAAATCGGCGGACACGCGTACGGCAGTGTGTATCCCGGACCGGTCGGCGCGGTGTTGACTCCGGCGTTGGGCGGTATCGCGCCGTGGAGTGATTTGCCGCAAGCGAGTTCGTTGTGCGGAATGTGCCGCGAAGCGTGTCCTGCGCGCATTGACATTCCGCGTATGCTTTTGCTCGAACGCGACGCGGCGACGCGTGCCGGTCAAATGCCGTGGTGGCTGCGTTTTGGTTTACACGCCTATTCGGTTGCGGCAACGCGTCCCGCGCTGTTTGGACTTGCCGCGTGGGGCGCGCGCGTGGGCACGCGAATCTTGGGCGCGTCGAACCAGGGCTGGATTCGCGCGCTGCCGCCGCCGTTGAACGCGTGGACACAATCGCGCGATTTTCCCGCGTTCGCGAACGAGTCGTTCCGTGCGCAGTGGGAAAAATATCAGGGAGAAAATCAAGAGCAAAAAAGGAAATGAGGGAAACGAGGGAATTGTTTCTTTTCCTCATTTCCCATTTATTCACTCACGTTACGCAGTTTCTCTGGAAAAATGAAATCTTTGCGCAACGAGCAAAGATGTTTCCACCGCGAATTTGCGCGAATCCCTCAGTGCTTCATGCGATGAAGGCGATGGGAATACATCGCACATCGCCACAGGTTCTGCGCGAATCGGGTTACGAAAAAAATTCGCGTAGATTGGCGTAGATTCGCGGTTTCCTGATTTGGTTTCCGCTTGTTCGAGATAGGGACCTGTTTGCAAAGAAACTGCGTAAGTTGAGTTATCCACCATGTCTGACGATCGTCACCAAGTACTGTCCAACATCCGCGCCTCATTGCAACGCGCGCATCTTCCCGACGCGCGGGCGAACGTGCCTGCGCGCGCAATTGCAGGGCAGGGCACGCCAGAGGAAATGATCGCAAGCTTTGAACGCGAATTGGAGCCGCTCGGCGCAACGAGTCGTCGCGCGCACAACGATACAGAAGCGATAGAGCTTGTTTTGAAATGGTTAGGTGAATCCGGCGGAAATGAGGTGTTGACGTGGGGCGATGCCGATTTGCCGGTACGCGGTTTAGGGGAAGCCCTGCGCGCGGCGGGTTACACAAGACTTGAAGTGCAAGTGCCACCGGACGATGCCGGACGGAAAGCCAAACTTGCCGAACTCGAGCGCGCAACGGCGGGCATCACGAGCGCGTATGGCGCGCTCGCGGATTCAGGTTCGCTCGTGCTGCTTGCCGGACCGACGCGCTCGCGCCTCGCCTCGCTCTTGCCGCCGACACACATCGCGTTGCTCCCCGCGTCGCGTTTGTATGCAGACATGGCGGCGTTGTTTGCCGCGCACCCCGACCTGACGCGTGATGCGAGTAATCTCGTTTTCGTGACAGGCCCGAGTCGCACCGCCGATATTGAACTGACCTTGACGCGCGGCGTACACGGACCCAAGTATCTGCACGTGCTTGTGTTAGAGTAGTACCGTAGTAACGAATTTATTCGTTATGTGACATGAATTCTTGCGCGCGTTGGAATTTGCCGCGTGCTTGCGGCTTTAATTTCCAACTCTGTCTTAGCGCCTCGACGAGTTCTGCGAGTTCCACTTCCGTCCCCGATTTCTTCAACTCGATCTCTAATTCGTAAAACACTTGCCGCCGCGTCCCCGCGCGAAATTCCACGCGGTCAACGCTCCATTCGCCAATGACGCGCCGCCCCTGGCGCACGGCGCGGATGTGGCGCGTCTGCATCGTGGCAAAGAGCGGGTGCAGGGACGCGTCATTGCACATTGGCGCGAGCAGTTTGTCAAGGCGCGGCGGCAAATTTTCGCGCGATAACTTGCGCGGCGCGCGCTCAAAATTCACTGCTACTTCGGTTTCCGGGCGCCGATGAATCGCGCCGCGTTGTTTCGTGGGCGCCTTGAGCGCGACAAGTGTCCTGCCGTCACTGCGCTGGCGCACGCGCAACACATTCCGCGCCCCGCGCAGCGCGCGCGTGCGGGTGTCGTAAAACGTATCGCGCACCCGCAGCGTTTCTGCGGGATCGAGCGTGAATTCACCGATTCGCGCGACGAGTTGCAGCACGCGCGCCGTGCGCGCATCGGGGATTGCGAATTTGGCTTCGACTTCCAATTTTTTGCACAGGGCTTGGTTTGTCATATCGAATGTTTCGTATTCCGAAACAATGAGATATCTCACTCCGTTCGATATGACACAGTACATCACAATTGTCATTTCGAGCGGAGCAAGGCGGAGCGAGAAATCTCGGCAAAACCGAGATTTCTCGCCTCCGCTCGAAATGACAAACCCTCAAATTGTGATGTACTGTGACAGTTTTCTGCCTCTGTTCTATTTCCGCTGGTTGAAATTGACCTTGACGAATTGCTTTTTCCCAACCGCGTCGACCTCGGCGGTCGCAAGCACGTCGTTCGTCGCGGGATCGATGAGCTGCACGGTGTAGGGTCCGCCCACCGGCACGCGCACCACAAAGAACCCGTTCGCGTCCGTTTTGGTCTCGCCGATTTTTTTCTGCGCCTGTTTGACGCGCACGATCCATCCCACGCGCGGTTCGAGCGCATCGTCAAACACGAATCCACCGATCCCGCGCAGGCGATTGCCGACCAGCGCGATGCCCGTCGTATCGCGCAGTGGGGCAGGGAGCTGTGCGTTAGAAACAACGCTCGTGAGCAACAGTCCTTGCGCGTAACTCTTGCTCGCATTCTTGTCAAAGCCCGCTGCGCCCTTGCCCGCAAATTCGAGGTCCAGTTTGATCACGCGTTTTGCTTTTGCAGGCACGTCGAGCGCGACGACAACTTTTGTCACGCACGTGCGCGTCGTTTCGTCCGCACTGGCGAGCGGCATGGTGGGTGTAATCGTATGCTCGCGGGCAGCGTCAGGTTCACCGTCACGGTCAAAGCCACATTGCCGGTGTTGTTTAACGTTTCGATGTACTGGAATGAACCCGGCGCGGTGTCAACGAGTTTGAATCCCGTTTCGCGTCCGTCGAGTTTGAATTTGGCTTTCAGTGCTTGCAGTGCGGCGCCGCTGTCGGACTTGAGCCGGATGCTTTGTGACAATGCCACGCTCTGACTGACGACGGGAATTTCAACCGTAGCGGAGGTAAAGAAGCCGCCGACAACAGTAACTTTCAAGATATAGTTGCCGCCCGGAACATTGCTCAATGTGGCGGTGGAATTTCCGTTCGCATCCGCGTCGTCCGTTTTGGAATCCACCAACTGCGCGTTCTCATCATAGAGTTGATAGCGCACGCGCGCGAGGGTCAAATCGCCCGGCTGCCCGTCATCTTCTTGCGTCACCGTCGCGCCCAGCACAAGGTCGCCGTTGGCGGGTACGACGGTTTCGCCCGTGTATGTCACCGTCGCGTTTTCGGCAGCAACGTCCAGCGCGCCCTTGGCGCTCGACGCGTTATAACGCGGGTCGGTCAAATCAATCACGTTCCCGTCGAGCGTAATCGTGTTGCCGAACGATGCGTTCAACTCGTACGTTCCGGCTTGGAACGGAATGTTGGTGACGTGCGCTTCACTGGCGAAATTCGTAATCGCAGTGGTCGCCTGCGTATCGCTCGCGTTGGCGGCGACGAACGCGATGGTCACTTGGCCGAGCGCGCGGACTTTCTCATCGCGCACGCTCGCAAAGAGGTTGGCAGCGTCGCTGTACTGTGTCTGGGTCGCGGGCGTGACGAGCGTGAGCTGGGTGTTTTGTTTTGTGACGTTGAAGGTTGTCGTTGCGCTCGCGGGGTCGTAGCTGGCATCGCCCGCAAACGCGACGCTAACCGCGTACGCGCCGGGCAGTGTGAGCAGCGACAAACGCGCGGTCGCTTGCCCGTTCGCGTCGGTCATCGCGCGGCGTCGCTGCGCGCCCAAACCAAAGGTAATGAATTTTCCGGCGACGGGCTGCTCTTCGCTCGTCAGGATCGCGGTGAACGTCGCGGCGTCGTTGTATTTGCCCGACGCGGGCGGGGATTGAAATTCCAACGCGGTGGTTGACGGAGCGCGCGGCAGCCCCGGATCATCGCTGACAAACGGCGCATAATAATTTCCCAAATTCGCCGCGAGCGTGACCAAGCCCACGCCGTTTACGGCTTGCACGATGAAACGCAAATCCTTGGGCGCGGTCGCGCCGAGCGTCAAATCCCCTTCCCATAAGGTCGAGTCCGTGTTGCTTTGGACAAGATCGAGTGACTGCCACGCGCCGTACAAATCGCCCTCCGCGCCCGTGTACGTGACCCACACTTCTTGAATGCCCGCGGCGGGATTGCCGACGACGTTCGCGCGAAAGTGGACTTGATTCGCGACAGAGGTCGCAGATATGTTCGAGATGGATGGCGCGGCGGCGAGCGACGGAATGCTTTCGATATTTCGCGCGTCGTTATAAATCGTCGTGTTGCCGCTGTAAAAGAGCCGCAGCGCGAGCTGCGAGTACTTGCGCCATGTTCCGCGCGCCGGATCGGCGGTGTGCGCGCGATATTGCGCGGGCGTCAACATCAGACGCGTCGCGCCGTTTTGCGCGAGCGCGTCAAAATAATTGACGCTCCACACGCGTATCGGGAAAAACACTTGCGACGGGAAGGGGACGTGTACGCCGCGAATTTCCGTCGCGGGCGCGCCTGTGGCAGGCAAAATGTCGTCCAAATCGGTGTACGCGCCGCCGCGCAAACCGACGCCGCGCAGAACGATTCCCGCTGCGCTGACATTTTCGATTTGCAGCGGCAAGAGCGGTTCGGTCGGATTCGAGACAATCCCTTCGCGTCCTTGCAGATATGTTGCGATGACATTCGAGTTGTCGGTGAGTTGTTTGTAGGTGACGCTTTTTTGTTGCAGCGCGGGACTCAGCGACACGTTCGCGTATTTCAACGCGAGCGTCGAACCGGGATTCGTCGTATAGGCGTTGAGTGTGATCGCGAGCTCGGGTTTACTGCGGCGGTTCGTGTTGATGCGCTGCCCCGGCATGTTCACGCGCAGCATTGGCAAACCAAACAGCGTGGATTGCAACAGCGTCTTTTCGTGAATGCCGCGCAGCTGTGGCGTGTTGGCGAGATATTCTTGTTTCGCGCGCAAGAGCGCATTTCCTACGGAAACGGGTCCGCTGCCTGTGCGCAGCTGCCGCGCAAACTCGTATAGCAAGCGTTCGGTGTACTCGATCACGTCGGTGTCGCCGTACTGGTAGCCCGTGCCGCCGATAAACGTCGCGCGTTTCATCGCGAATGCCTGCGCCCAATCCGGTTCGGCAGTCACGCCCGAAACCGCGTCCGCATCAATCAAGTTATAGCCCGAGTGACAGCCCGCGCTAAAGAGAATGACATTTTCGAGATTCACGCTCGACGCGGCAATTTCGGAGGCGCGGACGTGCGTGGTCCAGTCCGCCGCGAGCGCGCTGCCCTGCGAAAAATGTCCGGCGAGGAAAATGATGTCGTGACGCTGATTCAACATTTGCGCGCGCAGCGCGTCCGCGTTCCACGAAACCGGATCGGTGGGCGCGGCGTCGCGCGGCGCAATCAACGCGTCGGCAGTCGCGCCCATGCCGCTTTCCAATTCACCCTTGACTTGACCTGCGGCGTCTGCCAAAAAGTCGTAACCTGTCACTAGCGCGTTCGTGGTCAAGGGCGCGACGCCGTTATTGAGCGCGAGATACGCGTCCACAATGCCGCCGATTTCGTCCGGCGTTTCCACCAAGCGTCCGACGGCGATGGATGGAATCACGAACGTCTGGTTGCCGCGCGAAATTTCGGTGCGCGCCGCGTACGGGTCTTGGGTCAAGATATAGTTGAGCCGCAAACTGGCTTGGGACGCGGTATTGTCGCGGACGGGCGGAATGTAGCCGCTTTCGGCGGCGAGCAGCGCCTGATCGGGATAGCGGAAAAAGGGAATCACGTCATCGCCGCCGACGAGCACGATGTATTGCAGTGCGCCGTTCGCGTCGTACAAATCAATAATGTCCTTGATGGCGCGGGCGACCAAATTTTTCGCGACGGGACAGGTGCGGTGCGCGTCGGCTTGCGTATTGCCTTGACTCACGCGCGCGTCTTGACTGACGTCCACGACGACGCCATCCGTTGCCGCGGCGAGCGCGTCCAGTTTCGCGTGCAGCGCGCTCTTGTCTGCGGCAGTGCCAGGCATCCGATTCCAGTCCACCAAAATCAATGTCGCTTTGGAAGTGCTGATGGGCGTCAAACTGGTGGGCGTCGTGAGTTCAAACACCGACGCGCAGTCCGAAGCTTCGACGGTTATCGTGAGCGTGAATGGCTTGTTCGGATCGTGCGCGCCGTTCGCGCCGCGGACGCGCACGTAAAAATCGCCCGTGTTGTCCCACGTGTTGATGCTTATGCCTTCACCGGCGGCGCCGGGGAAGGCCGAGACGCCTATGATGCTGCGCATTTGCGCGGACGAAAATGCTTCAGGTGAAAATGCTTCGGGCGAAAATGCTTCGGGCGAAAACGCTTCGGGCGAGAATGCTTCAGGCGAGAATGCTTCGGGTGAAAACGCTTCGGGTGAAAACGCTTCGGGTGAGAATGCTTCGGGCGAGAATGCTTCGGGCGAGAATGCTTCGGGTGAGAACGCTTCAGGTGAAAAAGCTTCGGGCGAAAAAGCTTCGGGCGAAAAAGCTTCGGGCGAAAAAGCTTCGGGTGAAAATGCTTCGGGCGAGAATGCTTCAGGCGAGAACGCTTCGGGCGCAAATTCCGCGCCGAGACGTTCCAATTCTTCGTCGGGATTCGGATTGTTCAACGCGTCGCGGTCTTGCTCGTACGCTTTCAGAATATCTTTGAAAACGACGAGATTGTAATCCGCAGGCAAGTTCGTCAAGGTAATAGTGACTTTGCTGCGCGGCGAGATGGCGAATTTGTACCAGCGCGATTCGTCGGGTTGATTCAAAAACTCGGTGACCGTTACGCTTGGATTCGGATTGACGCGTTGTGCGAGGGTCCACGCGCTGTTGAATGCGGACGGGGGCGTTGCTGGTTGAAACTCGTACGCGCCAATGTCGCAAGCAAGACCTTGGGGTCGCGCGACACCGCGTTGGTCGGTGGCAGGACATCCCGTATCCGTACCTGCATCCAACGCAGGGCTGTCCGTCATCAAGGCGTGTGTTTGGGTGGGACCACCGTTGTCAGCCAATGCGTTCAAGCGCGCGTCAATGGGCGTGCTGCTGGCGCCGACGAGATCGCCCGTCTGCGCCGCGAACGTGCAATCCGTGTTGTTGCCGACGAGATTATATCCCTGCGAATTGTACGGGTGACCAAACGGATTTCTACAGTCGGGACCAAAACCGGGCGCGGTGTTTCCCGCGATGAGTGTATTTTTGAAATTGATCGTCCCGTAATTATCAATCCCGCCTGCATCGCTCGCCGTCGAATTGTTGGCGATGGTAACGTTCAGGAGTGTGACACTGTTGGTGCTGCCGCGGAGGTTGTTGTCATTGTTGTAAAGCGCGCCGCCGTCATCCGCCGCGTAATTGCCGCTGAACGTCGTGTTGGTGAGTGTGACCTGGCCGTTTCCCACATTTACAATTCCGCCGCCGAAATACGCGTTTGCCTGATTCCCGTTGATGAGCAAGCGATTGCCAGAGAGGGTCGCGCCGTCTGCATTGTAAATTCCGCCGCCGCTTGCCGACGCGACATTGTTGGAGATTGCAACGTCGTCCAGCGTCAAAGCACCCGTGTTATAAATCCCACCGCCGTCGCCGCGTGCCGCGCCGTTCGCAATCGTCAAGCTCGAAAGCGCCGCCGTGCCGGTCAAGACACTCAAAACGCGTATGCTGTTTTGTCCATCCAACGTCA
The DNA here is from genome assembly GCA_016209205.1 of Chloroflexota bacterium. Lineage (GTDB taxonomy): Bacteria > Chloroflexota > Anaerolineae > UBA4142 > SHND01 > SHND01. The sequence continues at coordinate 12,811 of JACQWQ010000083.1, read as the reverse complement.
ATTGATCCGCGCCCGGACCTTGAATGGTCAGATCGGTCTGGATGGCGAGTTCTTGGACGAGCGCAATCGTGCACGGACATCCGCTCAAATTGAAATCAATCACGTCGCCCGCCGCTGCCGCTGCAATGGCATCGCCCAAAGAACCTGTGCCAAACTGGCTGGTGGTCGTGACCGTAAACGTGGCGGCATTGGGCGCGGCAAAAGCGGGTCGCGCATTGTCGCCTGAACTGACAAATAAAAACAGTCCTGCCACCAGCAGGGCTGACGCCAGGAACAGCGGGCGATAACATAGTAGCGAATTCATTCGTTCAAACTCCTATGCACTGTATCAGGTCTTTAACGCGAACGCAATCGCCTGTTCCAGCGACAGTTCTCGACCTTGCTGCAAAAGGGTCGTGTAGGCGTCGTCGCCCAATTGCGCGCGCAGCGTTTGCAGACGTTGGTCGAGGTTGGCTTGTTCGGTTTGCGGCAGCGCCGCGCCGATAGTTTGCCGCAGCGCGCTCGCCGCGCCGATGAGTTGGAGCGCGCGCGGCGCGTCGTCTTCCAACAGCGCGGCGCGCGCAAAATTTTCCAAGAGAAAGGCAATCGCGCGTTTGTCGCCCAGCACGCGATTGGTATTCAAACTTTCGGTCAAATGTTCGCGCGCGGCGGCGCTGTCGCCCTGATCAATCAACACTTCGCCCAGACTCGTCAGTGTGTTTGCCAAATTCGCGCGGTCGCCGATTTCACGCCACAGCGCGAGGGCTTGTTCCAGAGTGCGCCGCGCCTGCGCGAATTCGCCCTGATAGCGGTTCAACATGCCGAGATTGTTGAGCGAAATAGCAATGCCCCAGCGGTCGCCGATTTCGCGGCGCAGCGCGAGGGCTTCGCCGTACAATGCTGCGGCAGCGGCGTAATCGCTTTTCATGCGCGCGAGAATACCCAGATTGCTCAAAAGGTTGGCAATCGCGCGTTTGTCGCCCAACGCGCGCCGCAGCGCCAGACTCTCTTGATAAAACGCGCGCGCCTTGTCGAAATCGCCTTGCTGCGCGGCGAGCGTCCCGCGTTCGTTCAACACCTGGCCCATGCCCGCGCGGTCGTCCAAGTTTTCAAAACCGCGCTGCGCCTCGTCCAGCCACTGCGCGGCTTGGGAAAAATCGCCGCGCTTGCGCAGCAAAACGCCCAATGCCGCGCGACACTGCGCCTCGACGCGCGCATCCTGCAATTGCGCGGCGAGCGTCAAGCCGTCGCGATACAGCGCGCTGGCTTCATCCCACGCGCCGACGACTTCGTATACTTGCCCCAGTTTCAACATCACCGGCAAGCGCGCCGTTTCATCCAGTAACGGCAGGACGCGGCGATAATAGCTGATTGCCGCGTCGTTCGCGTATTCGGCTTGGGCTTGCTCCCCGGCTTGTAACAGATACGCGCGGCGTTTGTCCGCCTGCTCGCTGCGGTCGAAATGATGCGCGAGCAAATCCACTTTGCGTTCGAGGTCGCCCTGAAATTCGCGTTCGAGATAAAAACCGAGCCGCCCGTGCAGTTCGGCGCGCAACGCGTAGGGTTGGCTTTCATAAGCGACCTGCTGCGTGAGCGCGTGGCGGAACACATACGCGCGATTTGGGTCGGGTTCGTCGAGCATGGTCAATTCGAGAGTATCGGTCGTGTCCAGATCGCGGCGCACATTGCGCGTGTCCCCCAAATTCGGATAGACGCCCCACAACCAGCGGAACGGAAATTGGCGTCCGATGATGCTCGCGATTTTTAGCGTCGCGCGCTGCGGCTCGCTCAAACGATCAATGCGGCTCAAGATCAGCGAGGACAAACTATCAGGCAAGTCCAACGCTTCCAGCGCGTGCGGGTCACGCGCGTCGAGACCCTGATCGCGCATATAGTTCAACAGCTCTTGAAGATAAAACGGATTGCCTCCGGCGCGGGCGGTGAGCTGTTCGACGACGCCCGGCTCGGGAGCGCGGTTGTCATTGTGCAACTGTTGGAGTTTCAACGCAATCAGGCGCGCGGCCTCGTCGCGCGAAAAATCGGTCAGCGCAATGAGCGTGGTATTGGACAGACGTAAAAGGTGCGGCGCTTGCAAGCGCGCCATGTCGGGCGGGCGCAGCGTAAGGACAAACCACACCGCGCGGTCCGCCGTTTCGCGCGCGAGGACTTGGACCAAATCTTGAGACAGTGCATCGAGCCAGTGACAATCTTCAAGTAAAAAAAGCAGCGGGGTATCGAGCGCCCGCGCCCGCACGCAGTCTACGAGCAATGCTTCGAGCAGTTGTTTTCGCACGCGCCCGTCGAGGGAACGCGTCAAATCGTTGTCGGGAATCGGGAGATTGAGCGCCGCGCTCAACAGCGGCGCGCGTCGCTCGAAATTTGGATGGATGCGGCGCAGCGCGGCGGCGAGCTGTTGAATTTGCGTTTCCGGCGACGCGTTCTTGTCCAATCCAAAGAATGCGCGCCAGATCGAGTGCCAAACGATATAGCTGCTTTCGGCGCCGTACGAAGGGCATTCTCCGGCAAACTCGTCAAAGCCAAAACGCCGCGCGCGGCGCGCCGCTTCGGCGGCGAGGCGCGATTTGCCGACGCCGGCTTCGCCGGTCAAAACGAGAACTTGGACCTGTCCCGCGGCGGCGCGTTCGAGGTTGGCTTGAATCGTCTGCAATTCTTGGAGGCGTCCGACGACAGGCAATTCGTATTCCGCGTCGAGCGCACGCGCCGGTTCCGCGCGTTCGCCGCGCAGCGCCGCCGCGTGCAGCGGTTCGCTTTTGCCTTTGACCTGAAGCGGCGGCAGCGGTTCAAATTCAAAGACACGCGCGGACGCGTCGCGCACGCGCGCGGTGACTAGAATTTGTCCGGGCTGTGCGGCTTGCATCAAACGCGCGGCGACATTCACTTCATCGCCGAGCACGCCGTAGGTGCGGCGCGTGGCGCCGCCGTACGCGCCCACGCGCACGCGCCCGCGACTGACGCCGATTTGGGGGGGGGTGATGTAATTCAATTCCGGCGCGGTCTCGGCGTGCTTTTGTAATTCGCGCGCGGCGCGCAGCGCGCGTTCCTCATCGTCGTCGTGCGCCACCGGCGCGCCGAAGGCCGCATACATGTAGCTGCCCTTGTCGCCGATGGTGAGTTGGACGAGGATGCCGTCATACTTGCTGAGAATGCGCTGCACCCATTTCACGTACGCGTCGAGTTTCGCGCCCGCGTCGGCATCGTTATCATAATCAATCCCGCCAAAGCGTTCGAACAGCGAAACGGCGGGGCGCAGTTCGGCGAGAAAGGATTCCTGCCCCGAAGTCAGACGCGCATACACGGCGGGCAAAATCCAGGGCTTGATTTCTTCCGCGCTCAATTCCCCGCGCGGTGGATGCACCCAGGGCAGCGGCTCGACGTGAACGTTCAACGCGTCTATCACAGCAAAGCGTTCTTGATGCGCGTGTTTCCATGCGGCGATGTGGATGGCGGTTTGTAGCGCCGCCGCCGTGGTTTGGTCAACGACGACTTGGCTTTTTTCCGCATGATGTTCTGCTGCGGCGAGCCGGTCCAAGATGGAACCTGCCAGCACGTCAAACAATTGAATGGCAGGATCGCCGACGGTGAAACGCCGCGCCGCGCCGCAGATGACCGCGACTTTGAGGGCGAGCACGACGGCGCCGCCGTTTGGAATCGGCACTGCCGCGAAATTTTTCATTTCTTGCTGCATCGCCAATGCCGACGCGAGCGCGCGCAATCCGTTGTCTTCTTCGAACCAACATGTAATCGCGTCGCCGCTGAATCCGATGACGGTGCCGCGATAATTCTCCACCTGACCGATGAGCGCGTCATAAACGAGGTTGAGTTGGCGCGTCAATTCTTCTGCGCCGCGCTGAGGTCCCAGGGCCTGTACGAGCGCTTCTGCCAATGGAGTGAACCCGGACAAGTCGGCGAACAGCGCCGCGCCGCGCGTGCGTGTGCGCAGCGGCGTGAAATCCACCAGGGCGATTTGGCGATCAATCGGAATAAAGGCAAGCAAGGGGTCCATCGGCGTTGGGCGCGCGGGCAATCAATGTCAACGAATGGTGCGATTGAGGCGATGGGAATACATCGCACATCGCAACGAATAAACGAATAAAGCGCGCGCAGATTCGTTTGTTCGTTTCCCATTCGTTGACACTAATTACGCTCGACACAAAATTCGCCAGCAGAGTCAATTCCATTTGATGTGCAAAGTCAGCGCGTTGTGATCGGTTAAAAAACGTTGATGGGGCAGCGCACGCGTCGGGTCTTGAATGTGCTTGACATCGGCGTGTACCTCGACGTGCTTGGACTGCGGCAGGCGCACCATACCAAAGTCAATCGGCAGCGACCACTTGCGCGCGGGCAGCAGGCGGAACGGGCGATACGTCGGGCGCGGGTCCTGTGCGAGAGGGTCGAGTAAATTCGTCGCGTTCAATAATTCGTCATACAAAAATGTGCCGCGCGGAAAATTGAAATCGCCGCACACAATCACGAGCGCGTCGCGCGGCTGGGCATTGACCATTTCTGCTAGGTGTGAAACCTGGTCGCGTTGAATTTTTGCATACACGTGCGCGGGGTCGCTCCAATTGCCGGCGTAATTCGCGTGCAGGTGGGTATTCATCACGATCACGCGCTGTCCTGAAATGTCGGTATGCGACAGCAACACGCCTTTGTTCAACGCCCAATCGCCGACGCCCAGACTGACCATGCGCCCGCGGTTTTGGTACGCCACAAATTGCGTCTGCTGTAGCATCACACGTCCGGCTGTATACAAGCCACCTTTCGGCGCAAAGCGATTGCGTTCATAGGCATGATGTTTGTATGCAGGCAAGCCGCGCACGAGCAGCGGCAGATACGCGTTTTGTTGAATTTCTTGCAAGCACAAAACTTGGGCGGGGGAACGATTCAATTGGCGCATCAAGCGCGCCAAACGCCCCAAGCCCAAAAAGAGCGGCAGCCCAAAGGTATTGAGACTCAAGAGTGAAAATTCAGCCAAGGGACCTCACCCCCTGCCCCCTCTTCCTTCACGCGGTTCAGGACAGGCACTACAAAGCGAGGGGAATGACCGCACACCCCTGTTGAAAAGGTGACGGGTGACAAGTGACGGGTGGCGGGGCAAACCGCGTGCGTTACTTGATGTCATCTCGTTCATTATGGCGCGGGCGCGAGAAAATGTAAAGCATTATCTCGGCTCTGGTATAGATGTTCAGAGAAGGTTTTGACGCAAACTGCCCAGAACCTAACCTGAAGAACTATTGATGTGCCAGAAAGTGGGAGGTGGGATAATGACCCCATTTGGTACTGGGCGCATTCCGCCTTGATAAATGGCTTTTTTTCTCCGCTCCGCGATGAAGTGTGCTGCTCTCAGTCAACGATCAAGAGTAAAACAAGTGAACGGGTTTTGCCAAAGCGTGGGACAACCGATCTGATTGTAATGGATTCGCAAGAAAAATTCATTGACCTTGTATCCTCTGAAATGGTATGCTTGGCTAAAGAGAATCAATCTGAGGGGAGGAGCGCGAGCGCCATAAGCGAAGCGAATTCATACTCCAGAGGTGAATTATATGGACAAGGAATTAAATGCTCTGCGACGCGTTGCCAAAGCCGCGAAAGCATATCAGGAGAAGGTGATCCAAAAGCGCAGCGCGCAATTGCTCAAGGAGCAAGATCACAAAGTGTTACAAAATGCAATGCTTGAGATTGGCTCTGCCGAGTTCGAGCTCTCTGAAGCCCTGAACGAATGGTATCGGACCCAGCACAAGAGCAGGTAGCCCATTCACGATGTAACTGGTGTCGGGGGTCTATATTGTCTTGTACGAGAACACACGCGAATCAACGCGTGTGTTTTGTTTTGAGCCGTTTGTTGCGCCACGCGAAAAACCCGATTGCCCCGCCGAATATGCCCACCGTCGCAATTGCTCCAAGAATTCCCGCCAGCTCGCTGCCGGACGTCTCGCGCACGTGAATCTCTACGCTCATTTCCGGTCCAAAGCTAACCGCGCCGTGTTTCATTTGCCACGCCGTCCGATATGTGCCCGGGGCTTGGGGCGCAAACATTGTGATTGCCCAACGCTTGACGCGCTCGGGCGCGACTAGCTGATCCAAGGTTTGCGTTTCGGTTGCGCCCAACGGTTGCGCATTGGTATTCGCAAATAGATAACCCGCTGTCGGACTCCACGTCCCAAAGCCCGTATTTTTTACATCAAAATAGATTTGAAAAATTTCGCCGGGGTTCACCGTGCGCGCTGCGGACTGTTCGGTGCGCTGCGCGTCGTTGCGCGGTAAATCGTACTGGTACAAGTTTTCGCCGTCCATGACGCGAATCAAGTCCGCCGCGTACGTCGGCGAGGTCGCATAGCCCGCAGCGGCGATGTGGCGCGCAAATTCGCGCGGGTCGTCCACCGCGCGCATGGCTTTAGCATAACGCGGCGTCGTGGCGAGCAGCAGCCCGTGATCGCGGAACGAATCTTCCATCGTCCGATACTTGCGAAAGCGTTCGCGCGTGTCCACGTACCGCGTGCCGTTCCACTCTTTGGTCCACGCCCAAACCCAGCCCTCGGCGAGCGGTCCGACATTGACCGTGCCGTCGGCGGCTACGGCGGCTTTGATGCCAAAGTAATTTTTTGCCGCGCCAATCGGACTGACGCCGCGACCGGTTTCCCACATTGCCTGCGCCAATGTCACCGACGCGGGCACACTCGTCTCACGTTGGGATTGGCGCGCCAGCTGTACGGCTTGTTCGAGAAACGATACATTGCTCTGCGCCGCAAGCGGTGAAAACGTTGTCAACGCGCAAAGCATCCAACCGCCGACCCACGCCCAACGAACGACGTGCTTGATCATACTTGCTCAACTCAACGTGATTGGACACCGATTGCTCGCGTGGATTTGTCGAATGATCCGATGAACTCCATCGGCGTTCATTGGCATCCACGCCCAAGATGCTGGATTACTCGGATGGCGTTCATCCGCAATCCAGCGCGAGCAGGAGGTTGTCTATGATACAATGTGCGCGTGGGCGCGGTGAAGATTTATGCGCGCGGGCGGCGATACGCGGCGACGACGTGGCGCAAAAAGACGATGGCTTGGTCCGCAGATTTTGGCGTCGCCTGGGTGTCGGGCTCCATTTTCCGCGCGAGCTGGATCGCCATTTGAATCGCCAGCGCATTGCTGTTGTGCAAAGTTGCGCGCCGCTGCAAAAAAGATTCGACTAGCGCGATGTCGGCTTCGGCAAGCCGTGAAAGACCGGCGGGGAGATTGGACGGCGCCGTGGAGACAGAGGTCACCGGATTCAAATCTTGCAGGCGGACTTGATGCCGCATCTTGACGACAATCGTGCTCGCGGCAAAATCGCCTAAACGTTTGGCGCGCGCGTTCATAAACATTGTTACCAGCCCAACGCCGTACGCGAACGGAAAAAAATCAATGACGCGCACGAGATTGCGAATGATCGAGTCAATCGGCGAAAGCGGATAGCCGTTGTCTTTGATCACGCGCAAGCCAAACAAGCGTTTGCCCGGCGTTTGCCCGTTCAGGATAATTTCAAAAAACAGAAAATAGCCGAACTGGATCAAAAACAAGGCAATGACGACGAAAATGCCAAAGGCATCGTTGATCGGACGCGGCAGGTCGAGCGCCGTCAATTGGCTGACCAACACGATCATGGTAAAAAACATGACGACGTATAACGTGCCTTGAATTAGTGAATCTATAAAGATCGCCAAAAAACGCGAGCCGATGTCCGCAATGTCATACCCAAAGCGGATGTTTTCCGGCGTCTCGACCTCGAAATGGTCGGAAGGAGTGGTCTCGGTCATTTATGCAATCCGATCAATTGATTCGCCAACGCAAACGCGATTGGGAACGTTTGGAAAATTTATTGAAACGCATCGAACGCGATCAAGTCCGCGCGTTGAGCCAAACCGAGTTGGTCGAGTTCGGGCAGTTGTACCGCCACGCGACGTCGGACCTTGCTATCGCGCAGCGCGACTTGCCACAAAATGACGTCACATTATATTTGAATCAACTGGTTGGGCGCGCGCATCCCGTCGTGTATCGCGGCGAGCCGTTAGTATGGCGGCGCTTGAAATTGTTTTATCGTTCCGGCTTGCCCCAATTATACCGCGAGGTGTTTCCGTTCACTCTCGTCGCGGCGCTGCTGCTTTTCGGGCCCTGGTTGGTCGCGGGCGTGGTGGTGTATTTTAATCCAACGGCGGCGGATTACGTCCTGTCGCCATTCCTGATCGCCGACATTGAAAACGGGACCCGGTGGTGGAAAGATTTGAATGACGCCAATCAAGTGGGCGCGTCATTGATCATGCGGAACAACTTGAGCGTGGCGTTTCTCGCGTACGCGGGCGGCATGTTGTTTGGCTTGTTTACGGTGTATGTCTTGTTGATGAACGGCATTACGTTCGGCGCCGTGTTTGGCTTGTTGCACTATTATAATCACCATCTCCCGCTGTATGAATTTGTCGCGGGACATGCGTTTTTGGAATTGAGTGAGATCACGATGGCGGGCGGCAGCGGCTTGATGCTGGGTTACGCGCTGCTGCGTCCGGGGTTGTTATCCCGCCGCGATGCGCTGGGGATCGCCGCGCAGAAATCCATCCGTTTGCTCTTGGGCACCGCGCCGCTGTTGATTGTCGCGGGCGCGATTGAAGGAATGCTTTCGCCGTCGGACACGCTGCCCGCGTGGGTAAAACTGGCGGTCGGTTTGTTGACGGGAATTTTGTTGTACGTGTACTTGTTTTTGGTGGGACGACCCCACCCTAACCCTCCCCTACGAAGGGAGGGGAAGTGACCCCACCCTAACCCTCCCCTAGAAAGGGAGGGAATCTGACCCCACCCTGACCCTCCTCTACAAAGGGAGGGGAAGTGACCCCACCCTGACCCTCCTCTACAAAGGGAGGGGAAGTGACCCCACCCTGACCCTCTCCTACGAAGGGAGGGGAATTTCTCCCCTCTCCTTGTAGGAGAGGGGTCGGGGGTGAGGTCATTGAATCGAACCCAAAAACGTATTGATCAATCCTTGATCCCACTCGCGCAGCGTGCCCGTGACCATGATCATTACGAGACCATTTTTGCCTGTAAAGGTGCAGATGGCTTGGCGCATGGTCTGTCCGGAACCTTTTGATTCATAAATGGTCAGCGGAACTTGCTGCCCGCGAATCGTAACGGTTTCTTCCCCGACCTTTACCATTGTCCCCGCGCTTGTATTGAACTGCTGCGCGAATGCTTGACGCATTTGTTGTTCCATTTGCGCGCGACTGGTGATCCACGAAGGACACGAAGGGCACCAAGATTCTTCGTGTGCTTTGTGTCCTTCGTGGATCACTCGGTTGGCGGACATGCTGAACGCACGTCGCCAACCTCTGTATGTTCGGTGTCGAGACCTGAAGCAGCATAAAAAACATGCCGCGCCGGTCAGCCCGCGTAATCATCACAATTTTTTCAAAGAGCAAATCCATGCCCATCTGTTCGGTGTAGCCGGGGGGCAGGGTATAGTCGGCGATGGATGCGCCGACATTTTTTGCATCGGCGGGTTTGGTCGAAATTGCGCGCTGGGCAAGATTCGGTCCGACGAGGACGAGGATGCCGCAAATGCCCAAACAAATGACGACCAACGTGCCGACGACGATCAATGCGATTTTTGCGTTGCGACTCATGTGAAACTCCTGATGGAGTGATGGAGCGATGGAGCGATGGAGCGATGGAGTGCATTTTCTCTCCCGCTCTCCCGCTCTCGCTCTCTCTCGCTCTCTCCCGCTCTCGCTCTCTCCCGCTCTCCCGCTCTCGCTCTCTCTCGCTCTCTCCCGCTCTCCCGCTCTCGCTCTCTCCCGCTCTCCCGCTCTCGCTCTCTCCCGCTCTCCCGCTCTCTATCTCTCTCTCTCAAATCCTTCCTCGCGCTTTCAATTCCAAATACTTGTTCACCACCGCGACGGTCAATTGGTTTGCGGGCACGTCGAGCGTCAACACACCGCGCTGGCGCAATTTTTCCAGAATCAACGCGCGTTCGTCCACCAGTTGTTCCGCGACCGCGCGTTCGTACACACCCACCGAATCGCGCGGTAACTGCTGCGCGATTTGCGCGACGGTCGGGTCGCTGATGGCGACGAGTAAGACGAGATGGCGCGGCGACATGGGCGCGATTTGTTTCACCAGCGTATCTGCCGCGATGCCCGTGGCAATGTCGGAAAAAATGACGACGAGCGAACGCTTTTTGTGTTTCGCGCCGAGGTACGCGAACGCGCGCACGTAATCCGATTCGACCGGCTCGGTGTCCACCGCGTACAATGTCGCTAACATGCGATAAAACTGTCCGCGCCCGCCGCGCGGATTGAGATAATGTTTCACCTCATCCGCGAACGTCAACATGCCCACACGGTCGCCGCGTAAACTTGCAACATAGGATAGCATCAAAACCGCGTTTACGGCATAGTCCAATTTTGCCAGTCCCTGTCCCGAAGGATTGTTCGGGTCGGCGATAGGCGGGCGCATCAAACGTCCCACATCCAACAGCGACATGATGGTCTGGCTTTTTTCGGTCTCAAATTCGCGCGTGACGGGTTTGGCGCGGCGCGCCGTCGCTTTCCAATCAATCTTGCGAAACTCGTCGTCGAGTTGATATTCGCGCAGGCGTTCAAATTCCGTGCCGCTGCCCAACATGCGCATCTGGCGCAGACCGATTTCTTGTAATTGCCCTTTGCGCGCTTGCAGTTCGTATTTGCGAATGTCGAGCAAATTCGGATAGACCTTGACTGGTGCACGCGTGGCGAATCGCGCTTGGCGCAGGATCAAGCCCAAAACGCCTCCCCACCGCAAATTAGTATCGCCGAACGCGTAATCGCCGCGATGCGGCGGGCGGACGTGATATGCCAATTCGACGGGCGCGCGCGGTTTGAGCGAAAAGGGGAGGGGGCGAACGGAGGGAAGTGGAGCGGACGCGAGCGCGGCGGCGTTCAGCAAAATTCTATCGGCGCGAAATTCGGACGGATATTCGTCGCGCGCGATAGCGCGCACGGTGCGTTTGTTGGTGTTTTCGATGTGAATGACGACGCGATTTTCTGCGCCGAGGGAAAGGCGCGCGTCGTTCGTGCGCGTGACGTGAAAATCGTTCGGCTTGGGTGTCAACGCGCGGTCAACAAAAATCATCGCGACGACGAGCGCCAAATAACCGAGCGCCACATAGACGAATAACGATTCCAGCGTGGCAAGCGCGAGCAAGAGCGCGGTGAGCAAAAGTAGAAAGAGCGCGCGACGGGTTAGCAGCATCGTTTCAACTCAACGAAGAAAAATCGGCGCGAGTCCGGCGAACGCGCCGCAAACTCCAAAAACAATCGAACACACTACTGGCAATACCGTGCTCACGACCACGATGATGACAATCCACTTGACCCAGCGCGCGACGTTGGTTTGCGCTTGGAGCGAAATGACCTGCGGGTCTGGCATTTCTATGACCTGAACGGGCGCGGTGGGGCGATGCGTCGCGGGTACGAGAAATCGCGTGCCGCAGTATTCACATTCGACTTGATTCCCAAATGCAGACAGCGTACATGGCGCGCCGCAGTTCGGGCAGCTCAATTCGTGCGCGGGTTGGAAGACGGATGTGGACATGGGCAAAGCCCCTCACCCCTTTGATGCGACAAGCCGACGCTTTGTTGCACAACATCCGCGTCTTGTCGCATCACCCCTCGCCCACAGGGCGAGGGGGGAAAATCAAAGATCGAAAATCATAAATCTATCGCGGTACGTCCACCGACGCGAGAATGCGGCGAATGATGCCGTCCGCGTCCAGCCCTTCGATTTCGGCTTCGGGTTTCAAGAGAATGCGGTGGCGCATCACGGGCAGCGCCACTGTTTTTACGTCGTCGGGCACGACATAGCTGCGTCCCTGCATCGCGGCGTACGCTTTCGACGCGAGCAGCATCGCAATCGAAGCGCGTGGGCTTGCGCCCAACGCGAGGTCGTTCGCCTTGCGCGTCGCGTCGGACAATTTTGTAATGTACGACAGGATGCCGGTTTCGACCGCGATGTGATCAATTTCTTGGCGCAGCTGCACCAATTCTTCCGGTCCGAGCACGGGGGTCAAGCCCGCGTCGGCGAGCCGATGCGCGTCGAATCCTTGATGATAGCGCCGCAAAATATCGGTTTCGGCGTCGAGCGGCGGATAGTGCACGATCGTTTTGAACAAGAAACGGTCGAGCTGCGCTTCGGGCAGCGGATACGTGCCTTCGTATTCCACCGGATTTTGCGTCGCCAAAACGAGAAACGGTTCGGGCAGCGGTTGACGCTCGCCTTCGATGGTCACGTTGCGTTCTTCCATCGCTTCGAGCAACGCCGCCTGCGTTTTTGCGGGCGCGCGATTGATTTCATCGGCGAGCACGACGTTGGCAAAGACCGGTCCGCGTTTCAAAAAGAATTTGCTCGAGTTGACGTCAAACACTTGCGTGCCGACGATATCGGACGGCATCAAGTCGGGGGTAAATTGAACGCGTTTGAATTCGGCGCGGACGAGATGAGCGAGAGTTTTCGCCGCAAGCGTTTTGGCTGTGCCCGGCACACCTTCCAATAAAACATGCCCGCGCACAAACAACGCAATGACCATTTGCGCGAAAATTTCGTCTTGCGCGATGAGGGCTTTTTTCGATTCGGCAGAGAGAGCTTGGTAGGATTGCTGGACATTCATGGTGGTTTGGAAGTTGGAAGTTGGAAGTTGGAAGTTGGAAGTTGGAAGTTGGAAGTTGGAAATTAGAGATTGGAGATTGGTGAGTCGGTTGGTCGGGTGGTCGGAGAGTCAGATGGTCGGATGGTCGGTGAGTCGGATGGTCGG
>JACQWQ010000048.1 GCA_016209205.1 Chloroflexota bacterium | reverse complement strand
ATTTTGGTCAGTCGTCGTTTTCCGAATGTCTCCCTCATCTTTGGGCTTGAGCTTGACTTGGACTCCCTTGACACCCGGTTCATCCGGATCCTGCACCCAGTTGGCGTTCTTGTCGTTAAAGACGACGCCCTTTACCTCCAGGCGACATTCTGGCGTGAGCGTTCGGGTTGGTGTACGCGTTCTGCTGGGGGTCGGCGACAGCGTCGGTGTGCGCGATCCGGTAGGGGTTGGCGACAGCGTCGGCGTGCGCGTTAGAGTGGGTGTGCGGGTTGGCGTGCCGCTCACTACTGTCAGTCTGAGCCAAGTGGGACCATACCTGACATTCCACGACCGTCCCGCGGGGAGGGCGGGCAAGTTGGTTTTGGCGAAGGCGCCGCTGACCGAGCCAGAGGTAATGGTAATGATAGTAAAGGTATCGCCAACCTTCGGCGTGAATCCATTGATCAGCGTGACCTTGAGCATGCCAGAGAGTGTGGCGCCGTCAAATATTTTCAGTTGGTCGTACTGGTCACTCGCCGTGCCGCCGATTTCGACGTCGAATGTGCCGTTGGCGCCTTGCGTGTAAACTGCGCCCTCAGTGTAGGACCTGTCCAGGGTGATGATGCCGGGCGACAAGCCGGGCGAGACTGTACCGCCTGTGTTGTTAACGCCCGGTTTGATCGTGCCTGTGCCTTCGAGTTTGCCTCCTTGAAGGTTGAGTGCCTGCCCTGACCTTAGCTTCCCCCCATTCAGACGCGTCACACCTGCGGTCTGGGTAAACGCATTGGCGAAAACTAGCTCCCCACTGTTAACATTCACCGTGCCGGTGTTGGTGACCAAACCGCCAATGAAGACGTACCCGGTCGCCGTGCAATTCAGCGTCCCTGCGTTGTCGAACGCGCCTATGTACAAGTCAGCATCGGTCTGAATGTTGAACGTGCCCTGGTTCTGGATGGTGGCTGAATTATCGACATACCAAAAATCGCCTCCGCTCCAGTTAACAGTTCCTTCGTTGCGTAGGATGCGTCCACCATACAGCTTCAACGTGTCCCCGCTGCCGCCGCTCATGTTTAACGTCGCGCCTGGGGCGATCTTGGTCGTCCCTGTCCCGCTCATCGCCCCGCCGCTCCAGTCCATCGTCCGATTGACGGTCAAGGTGCCAGTGCCGGTTAGTGTTCCCCAGCCGCCCAGTCCAAAGTTGTTCACACTCACATCGGCGGCGAGATCCAGGGTGGGTCCAAACCCGGCAAAAGGCAGAGACACTTGAAACGTTCCATCTCCACTCAACCTTGTTCCTGTGTTGAGCGTGTGGGTACCACTATAAAAGCGAAGGGTGGTTCCCGCGGCTGTGCTCAAGGTCCCACTGTGGGTTCCGCCCCCCGAGAGACTGAGCGTCCCGCTGACGACATTCACCGTGCCCGTGTTGTTGAAAGCACTACTGATAGACACCGTCCCCGCGCTATTCAGTGTCCCCACATTGTTGAACACACCTGAAGCACTCACCCCTCCATCTTGAAGAATATTGAATATCCCCACGTTCAGAAAGGTGCTCGGGTCCTCAACACCAAGCGAACCCCTCAAATCTGCAGTTCCCTCGTTGCGCAGGGTCTGTCCATGCTGCAGAAAACCCCTTGTGATGTTCAACGTCGCGCCGGCGGGAATCGTCGTCGTACCCGTTCCTCCCAAAGACCCATCACTCCAGGTCATCGTCCGATTGACGGTCAGAGAGCCCCTGTTCTCTACATGCCCGCGCCATATTCGGAGGTTGTTCACGCTCAAATCGGTAGCGACAATCATGCCGTACCCCGCCGTCGCCCCAAACGCAAACGTGCCATCTCCACTCAGATTTGTTCCAGGATTGAGTATCTGCCCGGGGCAGTCAAGCCAGGCGCCAAAGTCGAGGGTTGCTCCCGCGGCTGCGGTGAAGGTCCCACTGTGCGTTCCGCCGCAGGTGAGACCGAGATACCCACTGACGACATTCACAGTGCCGGTATTGTTGAAAGGGGACGACTGGATGAGCACCGACCCCGTCGTCGCGCTATTCAGCGTCCCGGCATTGTTGAACGAGCCCACGAACGACACCGAATTGGTCTGAATGTTGACAGGTCCGTCGTTTTGTATGGCGCGTGCCACGCCGACACCGGAGCCGCTGATGTTCAACGACGCACCGGCGGCAATTGTCATCGTCCCCGGTCCGCCTACACCTCCACCGGTCAAGTTCATCGCCCCCAGAATCGTGAGCGAACCGGTTCCAGAGATGCCGCCATTCAAGTGCAGATTGGTGACTGAAACGCCACTGGGAAGTTGGGCCTCACTGTATTTTTCGTTGTCGTAATCACTGTCAATGATGGCGGTGTCTCCCACGCCAGGCACTTTGCCGCAGTCCCAGTTTTCGGGTTCGTCCCAACTCCCCCGGGCACCCACAGGCCACCTGCAGGTCGCCGCGTGCGCGCGGGGCGGCGCGGCGAGCGCGCCCACAATGAGCAGCAGCAAGCCCAGGAATAGAATGCCCGACCGCACCGGGCGAGGCAATTGGCGTTTTGGTTGCGTTTGCATTTGAACCTCCCCCTATCCGCGCAATTCACAACTCTAGCGTCTCGCGCGCGCCCCACCCGCGGTTCTCGTCCACGAGCTCGATTCGTTTGGGCGTCACGCGGATAACTTGGTAGAGGTCGTCCGGCGCCGTCATGGATTTCCAGCCCGGCAACAATTCAGTCCAGTTCGGCGCGGCGACCGGTTGGGCGATGCCCTGATATTGCAGCCAGCACAAGCCCGCTGCGCGATGGGATTCAATCACCAAAAACACGTTCGGGTCTTGCTCGACGTACCAGATGACATCCGCCCAGCGCGGCGCCACCAAGTCCACTTTGAGACCGTGGCTGTGGTAGCGCACCGGCATCGCCCACGCGCCCTGCGCGCTCACGGCGCTGACAATGCAAACATCATGCAGCATCAAATAGCTCGCGATTTGATCGCGGAGTTTGTCTAACAAAGAACCTCCCACTGCGTTAGCGGCAAGCATATAGAACCGGACCTATTTGTAATCGGGGGAAGCCTGGGTGTTTACTAGACTTTATCGGAAATAATTTTTTCCGACAGGATTTACAGGATTAACAGGATTTTGTAACTTGAATCCGCATTTAATCCTGTAAATCTTGTTAATCCTGTCTATTTCCGATAAAGTCTACTACAAATGTCAAGAGGCAGTGGCAATGCAATCGCATTGCAAACTGCCGTGGGGCGACGCGCAGACGATGCAGTGCAAACTGCGGCGATGGACTACATCGCAGAAACAACTTGCGCTATGACAAGATATGGGTAAACACCGGGTGAAGCCAGGCCCCCACTCGCACGGTAGGGACCTGGCTTGACCTATGCTTCCGCGTCGCGGGCATCATCATGCCAGCTGTCAGACGGATCATCCTTGCAGCTGCAGTTGCACCCTCCGCCTCCGTCCTCGGCGGGGTCTTCCGTCGAGTTGATGTCGTACACGCTTCCGCAGTTGCATTTGCAGACCATCCCCCGTTCTCCAGTTTTGCGGGACTTGAGCTCTTCCATTTTGAATCACCTCCTTTCGGTGAGGATCTCCGCGCGATTCACGAAGGGCGCCAAGAAACCCTTCGTGTTCGGCAATCGCAAGCGATTGCCGTGTCCTTCGTGGGTCAAGAGATTTCGTACGTGTCCCACTCGTCCAGTTTGTGCGGGAATTTTTTGCCGACCAACGCGTACAAGCTCAAGCGCGCCGCGCGCGAATCCCGCGTGGACGTGCAGTACTCGCGCTTTTTTTCCATGCTGAACTTGCCGTTCTGATAGGCGTGCAGGAAACACATACTGCACAGCGAGACTGCCCAGCACTCGCGACAATCCGCAAATGACGAGTCGCAATACTCTTGCACGATTGCGCGAATCTGTTCGAGGTCCACGCCGCCGCGCACCGTGCCGATAGTTGGCGCGCCGTGAACGCGCTCGCAAATCTGATAGTCGCCATCCACCGTGACATAGATTTTGCGCGTGCCCGGAATGCAGCAGCCATTCGGATAGAACGTCCGCCGATATCCAGAAAAGACGGGTCGCTGATGCAGCTGCGCCAGCGGACTATCGTAGGAACTCCAGGCGAGCCGCGTTTTTTCAGCTCGCTCTTCCGTGAGAGAGGCAATCCATTCTGCTTTGATGCTTGTCGAATCTGGCGCGGTGGGTGGTGGGGGCAATTCCATCCCATCGGGCACGTTCATCAAATTCGCGTTTGCCCGGAGCGTTTTCGGCAGCCAGGGTTCGTCCCCCCACAGCTGCCGCAAATATCTAATCCATCCCGAGGAGGGCACGACCATGCTCAAACCGATTTTCTCGTGTTGTTCCGGTGGATAAACCTCCAGCAATGTCCGTAACCCTTTCAGCGTGGCTTGATAGCTGCCCAGCCCATTCCGAAACACCCGATAGCGGTCGTGCATATATTGAGGTCCATCCAAGCTCACCAGAACCGTAAAATCCTCGTCCCTCAAGAAACGCGCTTTGCGCTCGTCCATCAGCGTGGCATTGGTCGTGATGGAAAAGCGGAGCCGCTTGCCCGTGTTCGCGGCGAGCTGATTCGCAAACGCCACCGCCATCTTGAGCAATTCGAACGCGCACAAAGGTTCCCCGCCATAAAATCCAAAACCGATTTCGTCCAGCTGAGCGCCATATTCAAAACCGGATTGGATGCACGCCCTGAGCAAATCGTCGCTCATGGTGCAGTTGGTGAGCACACGATGGTCTGAAAAGCCGCCGCCAAAGGTGCAGTATTTACACGCGAGATTGCACCGTTGGGTGATTTCGATGACCGTCCTTTGCCGCTTGCGCAAAATCATTTCGCGAATTTGTTCCCAACTTGCCCCGAACGCCAATCCTTCAGGGGGTTCGCATTGAAACAAGCCCTGCGTTTCAAACTCTTGGATGCGCGCGACCTCTGCCGGATATTCCTTTACCAGCTCAGCTAGTGTCTCGCCGTTTTGCCATCTGTTGAAAAGCTGCGCCTCGCGCGCGCCAAGCGAAAAGATGC
This sequence comes from Chloroflexota bacterium, assembly GCA_016209205.1. Classification (GTDB taxonomy): domain Bacteria; phylum Chloroflexota; class Anaerolineae; order UBA4142; family SHND01; genus SHND01. Next base: position 14,549 of record JACQWQ010000048.1, on the reverse strand, counting down.
GGTTGGTATGCAGGTCAAGGACGAAATTGTATTGTTCCGCGCGAAACAGATGGATGTAGGGTCTTTCGGAATGATTCGAGTGTGGCTCGTCCGCCATGTTTGTAACCTCCCCGCGACGAACAAAAGTTGGCGACGCGCAAGCGCGTGGCTCACACCTCTGCGGTTTTGATCGAGCGCGTCTGCAATTGGGCTGAGCTGCTGATTATCACCAACCTACCACACAACAGCGCGGCTGTCGTCTATCGAAAGATAGATTTAGGTGAGGAGGGGGGGTTATTTTTCGCGAAAGGCGCGGAGCGAAGATTCTTGGCTACGCTCAGAAGGGGAGCGGGAGCGCAGGACGGTCAAGACGGGTAAGCAAGATCGTGACTGCCGCTTTCGGTGAGGACGGTGCAGTGGGGCGCGTGTGCGATCACTTTCTTTTCATACAGACTCGCGGCGGTGCGAAAGAGACGCAGCACCTGCTCCAAAACCTCAAACAGCGTCAATGGGTCGGCATCACGAGGAATGTCGAGAATAATCACGCCCGGATGTTTCCGTATCGGAAACATCCGGGCGTCGGTAAAGTCACTGTCCTGGGTGATGAGAATGCACTTTTGGGCGCGGGCGTACTGATAGTGAAAGATGTCATCGCGGTGGGTGTAGCCCAACTTGACCGCATGTTGGGAGCTATGGCCCTTGCGCCGCAGTCGCTTTGGAACCTCTAACAAGGGCATGTGTTCATCGAGGTAGAATCGCATAATGTCAGCCAGCTTGAGGTTGCGGAAAACCTAGCGTATCAACGGCATACTGAACAGCTTTTTCTACTTGCTCTCTAGTATACTGCGGATAGAGTTCCAGGAACTCTTGAAGGGTATGTCTGTGTTCAAAGAACTGAAAGACCCAATCAATCGGCATTCGGGTCCCCGTGATGCACGGCTTGCCGCCCATGATGCGCGGGTCGCTGGTCACTGGCGGCAGGGGATGAATTTCTAATTCGATCAGCTGATTCTCGGTCAGGTCGGTCGGCGGCTCGATGGGTTCGAATAGACCGCGCCGGTAGATGGCTTTGATCGTTGCGCTCATTGCTCACACCTCCAACTCTTGACCACGATTGTACATGCACGAACCCAAAAGTCAATAGCTTTCAAACCAAATGCAGCTCGCGCGCGCGTGCCGCCGCTGCCGTGCGCGAGGCAGCGTTCAGTTTGCGGAGAATGTGGTGGACGTGGCTCTTGACGGTACCTTCGTCAATGACTAGCTGCTCGGCGATGACGCGGTTACTCGCGCCTGCCGCAATCCGCCGCAAAATTTCAACCTCGCGCGGAGTGAGCGTCTCTCCCGTCTCCGCGACAAACACCGGGCGCGGTTCGCCGCCGACGCCAAGCAGGTTCAACAAATGCGCGGCATAGTCCGCGTGGATGCCGCGCTCGACCGCCAGGCGCAGCGCCGGCACCGCCGCGGCGCCGTTCAACATAATAAAGCTGCGCATCCCGCGCTGTTCACTCTCGGCAAGAATCGGCGCCAGCACGGTGAGCGCCTCGTCCGCACGACCACGCGCGACATAGAAATGCGCCAGCAGCACGCGGCTGCTGCCGAACAAGGTAGAGAAATGCTCATGGTCCTCAATCGAAACCGCCTGGCGCAGCGCGCGCTCGGCTTCAACATACCGCCCGCCGCTCATTGCCAACATGCCCTGCAGGCGCGCGCGAAAGCCCGCGTCCATCGGCAATTCCCCAGGGTGTTCGGCGGCACAGATTTGGGCGTACAAGTCGCGAACCTGCTCCAGCCGTCCTTGCAGCCAATAAGAGCGCGCCACGACAAACAGCGACGCAACCTTCATCTGCTCGACCAGAGCGACGTGCTTGACCCCCTCGAACAGACGACCGACGTAACACTCGGCAGCCGCGTAATCGCCGCGTGCCGTATAACTGTCCACCACAATCGTCGCCGCATCCACGCCCACAAAGGGATATCCGCCGCCTAACCGTTCTTTGATCGCGAGCGTCGCTTGACCCGCCCGAATCGCCTCTTCCAACTCGCCGCGCCAGACATGCAGGAGCGCCGTAAGCTCTTCGATAATCACGCGGACGGGGCTGATTTGATTCCCAAAGTGCACACGCGCCTGTTGGAGGATGCGCTCCACGCGCTCTTTGCCGCCCGGCAGGGCGGCATACCCGGCATTGAGGCGGATGAGCAAAAGGCGCAGCACGTCCGGGTCTGCGGATTCTTCCATCACCGTGGTCGCCGCCGCAAAATCTGCGGCGGCTTGCGCCAAATCGTTGCGAAAGAATCCTAACCCCGCGCGCCCCATCAGCGCCTGCACCCGCCGCTGGGGCGAGAGTGTGTAGGCGAGGGCGCGGTCGAACAGCGCCGCGCTGCGCTCCACGTCAGCCCGCAGCATCGCGCAGTTCGCGAGGTCTGTCAGAACCTCGCCCTCTGCTTTGTCATCCCCGGCGGACTCGAAACCAGCCCGCGCCTCTTCCAAGAACCGGTATGCCGTATCCAGTTCCCCTTTCTCCCAGGCACAGGACCCCAGCAGGTGGAGCAGACGCGGGCGCGTTTCTCGAACTGACACAGGCAAGGCGTGGATCCAACCCGCTAACGTATCCAGCAAGCCCTCCCGCAGCAACTCGCCGCCGATTGTTTCAATCGTCTCGGCGGCGGATTCCCACATCTCTGCGGCGAGATAGTGAGGGACAGCCCGACTAGAGTTGGCTTGCGCCTGGGCTGCCCGCCGGTGCAGGTCGCGCAGTCGCTCGGGCAGCTCTTGACTCAGCCGCTGGTTGAGGAATTCGGCAAAAAGCGCGTGGTAGCGATACGCGCGCTTGCCCGGTGTCGTCACGAACAGATTGCGGCGATACAAATCATCCAACGCTTGTTCGGCATCTTGGCGTTGGGTCACCGCGCGACACAAAGTGGGATTCAATTCGGCGAGGATGGAGGTCTCGAGCAAAAAGGTTCGGACCGCGGGCGGCTGGCGGTTCAGCACTTCTTCCGCGAGAAACTCAAAGACATAGCGGTCCGTGCGCGCAATACTCGAAATAAACGCCGCCCGGTCAGCCGGAGGAATGTCTTGTAGCGAAGTGGCAAGCAAACGCAACCCTGTCGGCCAGCCCTCGGTGCGCGCATAGAGGACCTCGATGGATTTTTCTGAAAGCGCAAGTTGCAGCTTGTCGTTCAAGAACTGTGTCGTTTCGTCCCACGTGAACCGCAGCGCCGCCGCGCCAAGTTCTGCCAATTGTCCGCGCGCGCGCAGGCGCGCCAAGGCGAGCGGTGGGTCATGGCGCGTGCCTACCACGAGATGCAGCAATGGCGGAATCCGTTCCGCCAGATGCTCCAACGCGGCAAAGATGATGGGTTCGGCGACAAGATGCAAGTCATCGAGGATAAACGCCAAGGGCGAATCAAGATTCTCAAGAAGGTCGTTAATCAGCACATTAACGACCTGGCGCGCCTGTGCGCCGGGATTCGAAAGATTCGCCAAGAGAGTTTCAGCTGGGGCGCCCAACAGCGGATTCGCGCGGCGCAGCGCGGCGATGAGCGCTTTCAAAAAGTGAGCGGGGTCGTTATCCTCCTGCTCCAGCGTGAGCCAGGCAAAGGAACGTTGGGGCAAAGTATGCGCCCGCGCCGCCAAGAGCGTGGTCTTGCCGTAGCCCGCAGGCGCAGACAAGAGCGTGAGCGGATGACGCGCCAACGCCTCGTCCAGGAGATTCAAGAGACGCGGACGCAGAATGAGGTCCTCGCGCGGGAGTGGAGGATAGAATTTGGTTTGGGCTGACCAGTCCATCAATCCAGATGGGTACGGCTCTGCAGCTCCAGCCGTGAGAGCGTCGGTGTCCATTGCCCCTCCCTAACTCGGACAAGCCGAAACCGCGAATCCACGTGAATCTATGCGAATCTTTTTCTTGGTTCGCGCCGATTCGCGCCGATTCGCGGTGGGAAAATGTTTGCTTTCTGCAATACCTTCGCCAGTCCCTTTTTGCTCGCGAGGGATTGCGGATGCACTCCATCCGAGTAATCCCGACGGGAAATAGCGGATTACAAATCCGCGCGAGCAGGAGAAAATGGTTTTGGCGAAGGTATTATTCTGCGCAAAGAATTCGGTGGATAGGCACTAAAAGCTTGCGCCGTTGCGCGTTGTCGAACACGATATTCTCGCGCGAAAATCGTATCAAAGAACAGGCGCGGCGTCAATAACCGAAATGTTGTGATTACCGCCAGTTGTTAGAGCGCAGTTGGACTGCGCGTAGCCCGACGGCAGTGCAACTGCCTACGAACTGGAGGCGCGGCGTCAATAACCGAAATGTTGTGATTACCGCCAGTTGTTAGAGCGCAGTTGGGCTGCGCGTAGCCCGACGGCAGTGCAACTGCCTACCAACAGATGTGGGTAATCACCCGTTTTTTCTTGACCATGCCGCGCGGGAAAGATGCTATAATGAACCTCGAAGGTGACTATGACCATTCTAGTCGAAACAAACGTTCCTGACACGGGACGCCTCGCCTTGCATGTCCACGCTGACATGCAAATCAATGTCTCCGCAACGGAGGCACAGCAGCGCGTCACTCGCTTTGTGCATGCGCAGTTGAGCAGTCAAATGCACGGCGCATTGCCGCAGCTCATACACAAAGAACGCGCGTATTGGCAAGTCCCAGTGCAATTGACGCTCCCTTCGATTGGCGACGCAGGGACCGTCGGCACACTCACTGTAGATGTTGAAACAGGTGAAATGAACACGGCTCCTGCGGTCCTTGCCGACATTGAAAAAAATGCTGAACAACTTGCTGCCCGTCAACCATGACGACCTTTCCATGGGCGTATTTTGGCTTGTCGGTTTGTTCTATTTTCCGCTGGCATGCATCGCTATAGAATCGCTGGACATGACAGCGATTTTTTGTTTTATGTCACAAATGGCATAATGTAACAAGTCGGAGGTGAGTACCATGACCGCACAATTGGAATTTGCAGTCAAGACCGTACGGGCACTTTCGCCACATGACCAGCTTGAACTCTTGCAGGTTCTCTCGCGTGAGCTGCAAGAAGCGTATGATTTTGTCGAAAACAATGCCGCGTTTTGGATGCCGCGCGCCCTTGAATCCAAGCTGCGCGACGTCCCGGTCATCTTGCATTTGAGCACACTTGTCTTGAATTTTTGGCCCGCCGATGAGACAGCCGATGACTTGAATCTATTCATCGCCTCACAGCGCCAAGCAGATCGAGAGCAGGCTCAATGAACACCATCCTCGTCGATACAAACGTGCTTTCGTTTGTCTTCAAAGGCGATACGCGCGCGAATCTCTATGCGCCCTTATTGGAAGGGAACCGCTTGGCGATTTCTTTCATGACGGTCGCGGAATTATTCGAGTGGGCAAATACGCGCAAATGGGGTGAAGCGCGTACAAAACGTCTTGAGGAACCACTTGCCCCTTTTCTGGTAGTTCCTGTAGATATTGAATTGTGCCGCGTCTGGGGAAAACTTCGCGCTGCGCAACAGGCAAAGGGGAAAACGATAGCATCGCAGGACGCGTGGATCGCCGCAACCGCGTTGCGCCACGGCTTGCCACTGGTAACACACAATCCCAGTGATTTTGAAAACATTCAAGGGCTTGAAGTTCATACCGCCTTGGAAAAATGAACGGTGAAATCAAAACTCGGTATTTACGTTATCTCTCTCGTCGGCATTGACCTTCTCGATTACGTTCGGCGCGCCATGCCGCGCGTGATTCTTTCGATGGATCATTCGCCCGATGTTTGGCGGCAGGTGAAACAGCTTTCACCCAATACGTTTTTGTTGGGGCGTCACTATCTCGACGACGGCGAACAAGTTTTTGACCAGCCCGAAATCAACGCGACGAATTTTTTCAAGCGCATGAAACCCGACGCGGATAAAATGCGCGGCAGCTATGACGCGTGGATGGGCTATAACGAAAGCGTCATTCACAGCGACATCGAAGCATCGCAGCTCTCGCGTTTCTATGTGCAGTGGGGACGCTTGATGCGCGACGCCGGGTACAAGACTGCCGCGTATTCGTTCGCCACCGGCAATCCGTCCGCCGGTTTTCCGAATCCCGACGGCAACGGCAACGAACCCAATTACTGGCTCCATCTCGCGGACGGCGCGCGCGCGTGCGATTATTTGTCGCTCCACGAATACAGCGCGCCGCACATGCAGGATTTACAGGGCTATTTGTGTTTGCGGTATCGCCGCGCGTGGGAATCGCTGCCCGCCGATGCGCGTAAACCCATCATCATCAGCGAATGCGGCATTGACGGCGGCGTGATTCCCGGCGGCAATGACGCGCAAAAGGGCTGGACGTTTTTCACGAACAAGGACGGGTATCTCGGCCAATTGCAGTGGTACGACGACAACCTGCGCGCCGACGATTGCATTTTGGGTGCGACGATTTTCACCATTAACGCGTGGGGCAAGCAAGATTCGTTCTCTATCGCGTCGTGCGACAACATTCGCGATTACATCGGCGCAGGCGGACCGCCCCCTCCCCTGCCCCCTAGAACGCTCGAAGAAGCCGTGCTGCAAGCCGCGCATTCCGTGCCGTGGATGCCCGTGAACAATAATGCTGCCTTGTGGAAATTCGCGCAGCAAAACGGCTTGCAAGACCAACAGACTGACGAAATCCCCTTCACCTACAATGGCGAACCATACATCACTCAAGTTTTCAACCTTGGTATCCCGTATGTCAAAGTGGGCGATTGGAGCAATATCAAGGTGATTCCCAAATGACTGAGCTTATTCGACCTCTCCCGCACGATGCACGTGAAATTACCGATTGGCTCTGGGAACGTTTCGAGCCGTATTACGCGCGTTTGCGCGCCATAGAGTTGACCGCGCAAAATGTGAACGCGTGGCTGGCGGATTGGACGCAGCTCTCGTCGCTGCTGGACGAAGCATACCAGCGGCTCAATGTCGCCACGACGCAGTACACCGCCGACCAAACCATCGAAGCGCAATACAATCGCTTTAGCGAAGAGATTTACCCAAAGTATCAAGCCGCCGAGCAAACGCTCAAGGAAAAATTGCTCGCGAGTGAGCTGGCGCCTGTGGGCTTTGAAATTCCGCTGCGCAGTCTGCGCGCCGAAGCCGCGCTGTTTCGTCAGGAAAATCTGGCGCTGCAAACCAAAGAACAAAAACTGGAAAAAGAGTACGACAAAATCATCGGCAGTGAAGTCATCGCGTGGCGCGGCGAAGACAGGACGCCGGTTCAAATGCTGCGCCTGCTCCAAGAGCCAGACCGCGCGACGCGTCAAGAGGCGTGGCATCTGATCTTTGACAAACGCCTGGAGAATCGCGCCGCGCTGAACGATTTGTGGGGACGCATGTTGCGCGTGCGCCTGCAAATGGCCAAGAACGCGAATTACATCCTGCCGGACGGAAACAGCGCAGCGGGCATCGGCGATTACCGCGCGTTTCGCTGGCAGCAGTATTTACGTTTCGACTATTCGCCCGACGACTGCAAACAATTCGCCGCGGCGATTGAACAGGTGGTCGTGCCCGTCACCACGCGCCTGTATGAAAAATATCGCGCCCGGCTCGACGTGGCTACGCTGCGCCCGTGGGACTTGCAGGGACCGACGGGCTTTTTCACCGCCGCGCCGACGCCCGGCGAGGAACCCCTGCGCCCGTTCCAAAACGAAAACGAATTGATCGAAAAAGGCGCGGCGATTTTCCACGACGTGGATCCCGAACTGGGCGCGATGTTTGACACCCTGCGCGCGCACGAACTGCTCGACTTGGGCAATCGTAAGAACAAAGCGCCCGGCGCGTACTGTCAAACTTTTGAATACGCGCGCAACCCCTTTATTTTCATGAACGCAGTCGGGACGCACGAGGACGTACAAACGTTGCTGCACGAAACGGGGCACGCGTTCCACGCCATCGAATCGTTCGCGCTGCCGTTCTTGCAGCAACATGCTCCGCCGCTCGAATTTTGCGAAGTCGCTTCGATGGGCATGGAGTTTCTCGGCGCGCCGTATTTGAACCGCGCGGGCGGTTTCTACGACGACGCCGATGCCGCACGCGCGCGCGTCGAAAAGTTAGAGACCGCGTTGTTCTTTTGGCCCTACATGGCAGTCGTGGACTTGTTTCAACATTGGGTGTATGAAAATCCAACGGACGCGCAAGACCCGGAGAATTGCGATGCGCAGTGGGACGTGCTGTGGGAACGCTTTATGCGCGGTGTGGATTGGAGCGGGCTGGAGCAAGAACAGTTGACCGGCTGGCACCGCAAACTGCACATTTTCACTTCGCCGTTTTACTATGTCGAATACGGCATCGCGCAGTTGGGCGCGGCGCAATTGTGGGCGAACGCGTTACGCGATCAGTCGGCAGCGGTGCGCGCGTATCGCCGCGCGCTCGCGCTGGGGTACACCGTTACCCTGCCGCAGTTGTTTGAAACGGCGGGCATGAAATTCAAATTCGACGCCGCGACGCTGCACGCTGCGGTCGCATTGATGGAAACGACGATCCACGCGCTCGAAAAGTAAGAAAAAGATGACGGCTTGTAGCCGTCATCTTTTTTTTACTTGTGCAATTTGCTCGCCGCCATTGCCGCGCCAATGATCCCCGCATCATTCAGGAATTTCGCGGGAACGATGGTCGCGTTGCTTTTGAGCAAGGCGCCGAACTTGGCGAATTTTTTGCTCACGCCGCCGCCGAAAATGATCAAATCCGGGGAAAACAATTTGTCAATTTCGGCGAAAAATTCATTCACGCGCTTGCACCACTGTTGCCAAGTCAGATCTTTGGCTTGTTTGACTTTGGCGGAGGCGCGATGCTCCGCATCTTTTTCGCGAATCAACAGGTGCCCGAACTCGGTGTTAGGCAGCAAAACCCCGTCGGTGAAAAACGCGCTGCCAATGCCCGTGCCAAACGTGAAGAGGGCAACCGTGCCGGGCACCCCTTTGCCTGCGCCAAAATTAATCTCGGCAATCCCCGCCGCGTCGGCATCGTTCAACACGACAACGGGTAAACCGGTCACTTGCTGCAACAAAGTCTGTGCATCGCAGTTGACCCACTGCTTGTGCACGTTCGCCGCCGTCAACGTGACGCCGTGCTTGACGACCGCAGGAAACGTGACGCCAACGGGTCCGGTGTAATTAAAGTGCTGGACGATTTCCTGAACGATGCGTGCACAATTTTCCGGCGTGGATGGTTCGGGCGTATCAATCCGCAGGCGCTCGGCTAACAATTCGCCGGTTTCCACATTCACCGGCGCGCCCTTGATGCCCGAACCTCCAATATCAATGCCGAGAGTGATCATGCGTCAAGCGCCGGCTTTAGCTTTGGCTTTTTTCGCGGCTTTCTTCTTGGGCGCGGCTTTCTTTTTGGCTGCGGCTTTCTTCTTGGGCGCGGCTTTCTTCTTGGCGGGCTTGGGCTTGGGTGCGGCAGGCGGCATAGGCGCTGGCGCTTCCGTTACCGGAGCCATGGGGGTTTCTTGCTCGGACATGGGTGACATTGCATCCTCCTTGAGTTGTATGAAATTCCGAAACGCGCGTGGAGTTTTACGCGTTCTCGTTATCCGACCGCCCAATCCAAAATTTTTTCGCAAACAAATCACAGCGTAAGATTGCGCACATTATAACGCAATGGAAAGCAGTGTCAATGGGTTTTTCGAGATTTTTCTCAAATGTGCAAAAAGTAGTTGCACTGCCTTCCGACTATGCGCAATTCCACGGCGCTCGACAAGCTGTGAGCAATCGCTACGTTTTTCCAGTTTCCCATACAATCAAGCCCGTCTTGTCCACCCGCGCGCTTTTTGCCTTGTGTAACTCGCCAAATTCGCTTTCTGTCACCACAATCAAGGGCAACGGCTTGCCGTACAATTCACGCCCCACGATTGCGCCGAGTGCGAGAATCGCGTCGGGCTTGGACAAGATCAGCGCGGCGGGCGCGTTGCCCAACCGAATGGCTTCGAGCAAAATGCCCGACCCCGTAGACGAACCGCGCGCGCCCGGCAAGACAAAAATTTTGCCCGCGACCTTTGCCCCGTACAGAGTATGGTGCGTGTCAATAATTCTCCCCTCGCGCGCGCTATAACCGCCCCAAAACGACAGCGGCTCGTCGGTAAAAATCACCTCGCCTTGCGCGCTGCCTTGAATCAACGCGCGTCCTTGAATCATTCCCATTTTCGCGTATCGCCTATCGCAAATCGCCTATCGCCTGACCGCCCGACTACCCGACCATCCGACATTTCCCCTTTCCCTCTCTCCCTCTCTCCCTCTCTCTATCTCTCCCTCACTCCCTCGCTCCCTCTCTCTCCCGCTCCACATTTGCTCATCCCGCACGACCCTGCCCTGCACCGCCGACGCGACACAATCGCGCACGCTGCCAAACACCACGCGCCGTTCCAAAAGATTCGGCGTGTAGTACGCGTATTTCGCGCTGTTGGTCATCAAAACGCGAATTTCTTGGCGCAGCAGCGGCGACAACAGAATGCAGGTGTCCTCACACAAGCGCACCCCCGCCTCCAGTAACATATTCAACACCCCCTGCGCGCGCAGCGCCGCCGTCACCAGGCGATTCGTCGTCACGATAAATTCGACGGACGGATGCACGTGTTGTCCGCGCATCATTTCGGCGAGCCGCACACATTCTTGCAGTGAAAAATGCGGCGAACCCAAAACGACCGCGTCCAATTGCGCGCCGTCGGCAGTGGACAATTCCGCGCGCGCGTCATTCAACTCGCGCAGTGTAATTTCGACGCGTTCGTATGCGTTGCCGCCAAATGCTTCAGCCACCGTGCGCGCTTCGGGCGTAATGCCGACCGCGTGAAACAACGCGACCGCGCCCGACGATGCCGCGCCCGCGCCCAACGCTTTCAAGTCGTCTGGTGAAACACTGCGCGGCAATCCGTCAATGACCGGGATTTTGTCGCCAGTGCGTTTACCGATGTAATGTCCAAGCACCGGATAAAACGCGTCGTCGGCAAACAACGCGGCGGGGATATTTTTCAATTCGAACAAAATTTGTCCGTAACGATTTTCTTGCAGGTGCAATCCTGTTTTCGGCACACGGCCCGTCAACGCCGCGCAAATGTCGGTGAAATCGCCATAGCGATTCGTGCGCGCGCCGATGACGGAATTGGCAAACACGATCGCGTTCGATTCCGCCCATGCGATTTGCTGTCCGAATTTCGGAACAAACTCGGTTTGATACGGCGCGCACGTCCACGTCGGCGTGCAGCCCATCGTGAGATACGCGTTCGCCATGCGCTGCGCTTTGGACGCCCACGCGGTGCTGACACCCCATGCTTGCCAGTGGCGCAAGTCAAGCGATGTTGCATTCAACGTCGTCGGCAAAATGACGCGCCCGCCCAGCCCCGCGAGATTTTCGGCAAAGTGGAGATGCGCTTCGGATTCATAGATGCAGCCATCCACGTGCACCTGTTCCACATCTTCCTCCGCGCCCAGCACCTCGCCCAACTGAACAAGAATGTTCATTGCCGTTTGCGCGGCGGGACCGAATGCGCCGTTCAATAATTGTTCGTCACGCTCAACAAGATTCATGGTGAGAGTAGAAGGGTAGATAGGGAAACAGGTAGAACGGTAGACAGGTAAACAGGTAGAATGGTAGACAGGTAAGGAGATACCTGTTTCCCTGTCTACTTGTTCCCTGTCTACCTATTTCCCTGCCTACTTGTTTCCTGTCTACCTGTTTCCCTGTCTACTTGTTCCCTGTCTACCTGTTTCCCTGTCTACTTGTTTCCTGTCTACCTGTTTCCCTGTCTACTTGTTCCCTGTCTACCTATTTCCCTGCCTACTTGTTTCCTGTCTACCTGTTTCCCTGTTTACTTCCGAATCACCTGTATATTTCCCCAATCCCCGACTTTGGCGTACACGATGCCGAGATTGAAAACTTGCAAAACATAATCTTCGCCGTTGATTGTGACGGTTATCTCGTCCGTCTGTTGGTCTTGCAAGCCATTCGCCTTGGCAAAATTCCACAATGCCGCGCCGTTGTTGACCGGCATCCACGGTACGGAACGCGCTTTTTGTTCAATTTGCTCGCGCACATTTTGCGGCGGCGGGGGGGGAGGGGGGGGGGGTACACTGCGCGGCGCGAACGTCAGCAAGAAATTGACATGATGATGTTCGGGCAAGCCCATGCCGAGCACCACATCGCTTTTGTCTTGTCCTTCGACGTACGCGAAATAAGGTCCATTCTTTTTGGTAATGTCGAGGTTCGCGTAAATGTCCACGTTCGCGCGACCGTCCGCGCCGGTCAGGCGTTGCGTCGGAGGATCATCCGCGTCGCGTCCAATCCAATCCACAAAGACGCGCACATTCGGTTTGGGTTGATTGTTTTCGTCGAGGACCGTGAACCAGATGTGATGCTGGCCCTGCGCTTCGGCTTCGTCCTGATACCGCGCGACCGTGGCGTTCCATTTCGCCTGTGCATTCGCTTTCAGATTTACACCCAAGTTGGTCAAACGGTCATCCCATTGCATAGTCGCCTCCTTGTGAAAAACCTGCGTCTGGTATTATCGCGTACTCGCGCAGGCGTTGCAAACGCGGATTCGCGTATCGCAAATCGCGTATCGCGTATTGCCTATCGCGTATCGCCTATCGCGTATCGCGTGTCGCGCATCGCCTATCGCTGCATACTGATTACTGGTCACTGATGACTGATCACTGATGACTGATCACTGATGACTGATCACTGATGACTGATCACTGATCACTGATGACTGATCACTGCTCACTGATGACTGATCACTGATGACTGATGACTGATCACTGATGACTGATCACTGATGACTGATCACTGATGACTGATGACTGATCACTGCTCACTGCTCACTCCCTCCCCATTGACGCGCCCGCCACACGCATTTATAATCGCCTGCAATTGCGCGTGCAGTTCGACTACCAACACTGGTGCATGACGTTTGACGCATAACGTTTGACGCATGACGTTTGACGTTTCTCTATCACCCGTCACCTATTATGTGTCACTCTTCATTTTATCCCAAGGAGCCGCCATGAACGACCGCCGCGAAATCTTTGGCTGGACGATGTACGATTGGGCGAATTCCGCCTTTTCGACCACCGTCGTCAGCGTGTTTTTCGGTCCGTACCTTTCGGCGTTGGCAAAAGCCGCCGCCGATGCGAACGGGCTGATTTATTTGCTGGGCATTCCCATCCGGTTTGATTCCCTCTTTCCGTACTGCGTTTCGATTTCCGTCGGCTTGCAAGTCATTTTTCTGCCGCTGCTCGGCGCAATGGCGGACTTTTCGCACATGCGCAAACAGATGTTGGTGCTGTTTTCCACCCTTGGCGCGGTATCGTCGCTGCTGCTCTTTTTCGCGACCGCAGAAACTTTGTGGCTCAGCGCGCTGTTGTTCATCGTCGCGAACCTTTCGTTTGGCGCGGGCATCGTGTTTTACAACGCGTATCTGCCCTCGATTGCCAGTGAAGACCAACGCGACCGCGTCTCGTCGCGCGGTTTTGCGATGGGCTACGCGGGCGGCGGCATCTTGCTGCTGCTGAATTTGATCTTGTTCCAATTCAGCGCCCCGCTCGGCATCAGTGAAGGAATGGCGGTGCGGATTTCTCTGGCCAGCGCGGGTGTGTGGTGGCTGCTCTTTTCACAGATTACATTTCGCACACTGCGCCCGCGCCATGCCGTACGTCAAATTCCGCCCGGCGAAACGTTGTTCTCGATCGGATTCAAACAGCTCGGCAATACATTCCGCCAGATTCGCCAATTCCCCGAAACCGTGCGCTTTCTCATCGGCTATCTGATCTACAACGATGGGATTCAAACGGTCATCGTGGTCGCCACGTTGTTCGGTTCCCAAGAGCTCGAGATGGACAGCACTTCGCTGATTCTCGTGATTCTGATGGTGCAAGTCGTCGCGTTCGTCGGCGCGTTCTTTTTTGGGTGGCTCGCGGGGCAAGTGGGCGCCAAGCGCGCCATTGTACTGAGTCTCTTTGTCTGGTCCGGCGTCGTCATTTACGCGGCAGCCGCGCTGCAATCCGTCGGCGAATTTTGGGTCTTGAGCGCAGTCGTCGCCCTCGTCCTCGGCGGCAGTCAAGCATTGTCGCGTTCGCTCTTTGCCGATATGATTCCACACGGACGCGAAGCCGAGTTCTTTTCCTTTTATGAAATCAGCGACCGTTTCACTTCGATTTTCGGCCCGCTGATCTTTGGGCTGGCGAATCAAATCACGGGCAGTTTGCGCGCGGGAATTTTTTCGCTGGTGATTTTGTTCGTCGTCGGCTTGGGAATTCTCATCATGGTGAATGTACCGCGCGCGATCCGCGAAGCCGAAGCCGCGCAGTTGGAAGAAGTGGGCGCGACTGCTGGCGCGTGAAACCGCTTGTCCTGAGAGTAGCGAAGGATCAAACGTAAAGCGTCAATTGCGCGCAACGCTGTGACGTTTGACGCTTTACGTGCAGCTCTGGCTTTGATTTCGAAACTCATTTGGCAGTCCGTACTCGAGCGTCCTTCAAACGCGCCACCGCTCCTCATGGCGCATCGCGGCTCGTCCGATGAACTGCCCGAAAACACGCGCGCGGCATTTCAACGCGCGCTCGAACAGGGCGCGGA
>JACQWQ010000008.1:30101-33923 GCA_016209205.1 Chloroflexota bacterium | reverse complement strand
ATGTCGAAGCAAGGGCACGACGCTAGTTTGAAACAGTACCTAATTGACGAATTCATCGAGGACTATCAACACGGTCAACTGACGCGGCGTCAAACATTAAAGCTGCTTACCGGACTCGTAGGCGCTGCCTCAGCCGCCGCACTGGTTGCCGCGTGCGCGCCGGTCGTGCAACCCGCGCCGACCACTGCACCCGTACCAACAGCCGTACCCGCGACCAATGTGCCAACCGTCGTACCGACAACCATTCCTACAACTGCCGCCACCGTCGCCCCCACTCCAACCACCGCGGCGGCAGATCCCACCGTCGCAACGCAAGCCACCGCAACGGTAACCGCGCCGCAAAGCAATGCCACCGTCACCGCAGGCGATCCCGCGATTCAAGCGAGCGCGGTTGAATTTCCTGGCAGCGCTGGCGCAAAAACTATGGGCTATCTCGCGCGCCCACGCGCCGACGGGACTTTTGCCGCAATTCTGGTGTGTCACGAAAATCGCGGCCTGACCGAGCACATTCGCGATGTGGCGCGGCGTTTCGCCAAAGCAGGTTATGTCGCACTTGCCGTTGATTTGTTGTCCCGGCAGGGTGGGACGGACAAGGTAGATGCGTCCGGTGTACCCGGAGTTCTGGGCAATACGCCGCCCACGCAAATGGTCGGCGATTTCGCAGCAGGGCTTGCTTATCTCAAACAACAACCGTTTGTCGCGCAAGGGCAATACGGCATGATCGGATTTTGTTTCGGCGGAGGCATCACATGGCGCGCGGCGACGCAAATCGCGGAATTGCGCGCGGCGGCGCCGTACTATGGTCCGAATCCGCCGTTGGAAGATGTGCCCAAAATTCAAGCGGCGGTGCTGGCGCATTACGGCGGCAATGACTCGCGCATCAACGCGGGGATTCCGGCTGTCGAGCAGGCGATGAAACAGAACAACAAAATTTTTGAATACGTGATCCATCAAGGCACCAATCATGCGTTCAACAATGACACGGGCGCGAATTACAACGCGCAAGCGGCGCAAGCGGCATGGGCGGAAACGCTCGCGTGGTTTGATAAATACGTGCGCGGCGCATAAAGCAAACGCTATCTGCGCGCCAACATCTTCTGACGAAAAAACGCCCCGGACATGCCCGAGGCGTTTTTTCTTGAGCATTTTTCGCAAGACAGGTATGCCTTAAAAAGGCAGCTAACAGAAAACGCGAATTCACGCGAATTCGAGCAAATCTTCGCGAATTCTCTTTTCCCCAAGAATTCGCAACGATTCGCGTAGACCTGTCCCGAAGGATTGAGGGATGACAGCGCGTTACATGAGATACTCACATCATTCCCCAAAAGCGCGACCAAAAAATTCTGCAATTTCCTCACAAAGGCGCATCAGATTCTTCGGCTTGTAAATGCCGTGCCCCTCATCTTCAAACACGAGCAAACGATACTCGATTCCCGCGTCTTGCAATCTTTCCGTCACGACGCGTACGTTTTCGGGCGTCACGTTCGGGTCTTGCATGCCTTGCACGATCAACAGTTTGCCGCGAAGGTTTTGCACGAAATGAATTGGCGAACGCGCGCGATATTTTTCGGGAATTTGCATGGGACTGCCGCCCATCATTTCTTCGCTCAACGGGCGCAAATCGGGACGCGTTGTTTCGTAATCAATCACCAAGTCGGTCATGCCGCACACTGGCGCCGCTGCGGCAACAATCTCTGTGGAAAAATGTGTGATCGCCCACCACGCCGAATAACCGCCGTACGACGTGCCCGTAATCCCCACGCGAAATTTTTCCGCAATCCCCGCGCGCTGTAACGCTGCGATGCCCGTGCGAATATCTTCTTGTTCCAGCCCGCCCCACCCTTCGCGCTTGATGGCTTCGCGATACGCGATGCTAAATCCGGTGCTGCCGCGATAATTCGGGTCGAGCACATTAAATCCCGCGCGCACATAAAATTGAATTTCGGGATTGATGCGGTCTTCGTGATGCCAAGTTGGGCCTCCGTGCACATACACAATCGTCCCGCGCGGTTTTTCCGCATGATACAACCATCCTTGAATTTCCAACCCATCCACTGACTGCCAGTGAAAATCTTGCGCCGCGACAAAATCCGCGCGGGTCAGCGTCGTTTTTTCCCACACGCGCGTCAGCGACACGAAACGTGAGGCGTCCACCGCGTCAAGACGAAATCGCACAAAATCGTCGGGCTGCTGCGAATGCGCGTACATGCCGACCCAATCCGTCTCACGCACAGGCGCGAGCGGCATCAAATCCCCGCGCGTTTTGGGCATACGGCATTCCGCGCCCGTTGCCGGATCGAGCAGCGAACTCGTCATGTGCGCGTCGTACAGTTCGATAACGACGATGCATTCGCTGCCAAACGGCGCGAATGCTTTTTCGATATTGCGCGCGGCATCGTCAATCAACCAGCGCGCGATCCCGCGTTCAATGTCATACACACCCAGTTTTCTATGGGTGTCGGTTTCGCCCAAGACGACGAGTCGCTTGCCGTCGGGGAACCAAGACGCGGAGGAACGGGGAAACGCGTTTTCATCCAACACCGCGCGGTCGGTATTGCCTTCTACGTCCGCGAGCCACATGGAACGATGTGACGGATTCGCGCCGACACGCTCATACAAGACCTGCGTCCCGGTCGGCGACAATTGCGGCGCAGACCAACGCGTGCGCGTTGGGCGCGCAAGGGCGCGGCGTTCGCCCGTTTCCAAATCGTGCCGCCACACCCACGTCGCTTCGGTCTCGCGCCGCGCGTCAAAATCATAATTCGCGCCGTACACCAACCAACGCCCATTTGGATGCAGTTCGCCGCCGCGCAAAAAATAATTCGGTTGTGCTTCCGTGAGGGGAATCAATTCGCACGGGCGTGCGAGTTCAATGCGAAACAGCTGAAAGCGCTCGTCGCCGTCGTGGTCCTGGTGCACCAACACGGCGCGACTGTCAGGCGTCCACGCGACGAGCAATGTATTTTCGCGCGTGTCGCTCAAACGCAGCGGCGGCGCAGAAGCATCAGTAGGCGCGGCATACACATCCGCACACGGACCGATGCCGTACCATGACCACGCGATCCATCTGCCGTCGGGCGAGGCGCGCATAAATTCGCGTTCCATGTACGGCAATTGAAAAATGGCGTCGAGAAAAGTCATACGCTCAAAGACCTGACAGGGTTTCTTGCGATGACATACATCGCCGCGTGCGCGACAAGAATAGCAACCGCGCAGTACATCGCGTACGCGACACGAAAAACATACGCCGTAAAAACCTGTCAGGTCTGGGGCAATTACGCGCGAATCATCGTCAACAGCATTTTGAAATTTTCGACGGCGTTGACCGCGTGCGGTTTATTCGCAGGCAAGATGATTGCTTCGCCTTGTGTAACCCAAAACGTCTCGCCCGCAATCATGATTTCTGCGCGTCCGTCGAGAATTTGCACGAGCGCGTCGTACGGCGCGGTATGTTCGCTCAAACTCTGCCCTTGCGCGAACGCGAACAACGTCACCGTACCGCTCGGTTTGTTGACCAGCGTGCGGCTGACAATCGAATCGGATTGATACTGCGCGAGGGCGTCGAGTTTCGCCACGCGCGCGACGATTGAATCACTCATAAATTGAAATCCACGAAGGACACGAAGGACACGAAGGAAAAATCTTTGCGTTATTTGTATCCTTTGTGGATGATTTGTTAAACTGGACTTCCGCACACTGCCATAATTATTTGCAGTCGAGAATTCGGACGGCATTCCTGTAGCAGGTATCTCACCGGCGTATCAAATTTCGGTGACTCGACAGTGTAAATTTGATACGCGTTACTACATCTTGCTACACGTT
>JACQWQ010000008.1:0-30067 GCA_016209205.1 Chloroflexota bacterium | reverse complement strand
TTGCTACACGTTGCATGGTAAAAAAGCGACGTGGCTTATCCAAAAAACAGAACGGATATTCGCACCCTGTTGCAAGCAAATTACTCGAAAAAGTGGCTGCCAATAATTATGGCTCAAAACGCCTAGTGTGCGGAAGTCCAGTTAAAAGAAGATTTTCGCCAAACTCAACGCGCCCTGTTTCCACGGCACGCGATGCGAGACGCCTGACGCGTTTTTGAATTTGTCCCGATTCGCGACGTACCAATCGTAATTGCGAATCAATGCGTCTTGGTTCGAGTATTTGGGATTGAATCCCAATTTCTGCACCGCCTTGTCAATGGACACGAACGATTCTTTGCCGACCGTTTCATACACCCACGGATACAGCGGCGAGAGTCCGAGCGCCGACAAAGTTTTCAATGCAAAAATCGCAGGTCCTTCGGGGATCGGAATAATCTTCTTGCCGTGCCCCGCGCGGTCGAGCACCGCTTGAAAATCCGTTTTCGGTGTGCCGTACTTTTTTGCGCCGATGTTGAACGTGTCGTTGACGGTTTCGCGCGGCAAATTCGCGCACGCGTAAATCGCGTCGCACAAATCTTCGACGGCGAGATATTGGTATGGATTGTTGCCGCTGCCGAGCACGGGAAAATTTTTGCCTTCGTACGCCCATTCGTACAACATCGCAAACACGCCCAGCCGTTCGGGACCGATGAACGATTTGGGGCGCAGAATCGGCACGCATAATCCTTGGGCGCGAAATTCCGCCGCAACCGCTTCGGCTTGCACTTTGGCTTCTCCGTACGGTCCGACGCCAATCATGCGGTCGGTTTCGAGCAGCGGATGATGATCGGGCACGCCGTACACCGCCGTGCTCGAAATGTGAATGACGCGCGGGAACGAAGCGGCGTTCGTTCCGTACTGTTTCGCGGCTTGCAAAACGGTGCGTGTGCCGTCCACATCGGTGGTGTAAATGTCTTCAGGTTTGTATAACGGAAGCGCCGCGGCGGTATGAATCACAATGTCCGCGCCCTGCATCGCAGGCGCGATTTGTTCCATCTTGCGAATATCGCCGCGCACGTCTTGTACTCGGTCTTTGCAGTCGGCATAATCGAACGGCGCAATATCGTACGACACGACCTTTTCGCCCTTTGCCAACAGATGCCGCGCCAAATTGATGCCGAGAAAGCCCGCGCCGCCGGTGATGAAATAGGTTTTGCTCAAATGTCCTCCAGGAATTTTTATTTTGGCGGATGCACGCCAATGGCAAACAAGGCGCGCCGCAAATTCACAACGCCTTCGCGATTCAATTGTAATTTTTCAATCGTTGCGCGTCCACTGGGCGTCAAGCCAATCACGAGCGTAAAATCCTCATTCCACACGAAATGTTCGTGCCACACATGTTCGCGCGGATGAAACAATGGAACGTACTCGCCCGTCACAGGGTCAATCCCTTCAATGTCCGTGTATTTGCGATTGTTGCAGCCCTGACATGCCAAAGCTAAATTGTCGAGCCGGTCAGTGCCGCCGCGCGCACGCGGCACAATATGCTCAATCGAAAAGGAATCGGGTGAATATTTCGCTTGGCTGCGGCAGTATTCGCAGCAATGCCCTGCGCGTGCCGCCACCAAGCTTTTATCTTGCGAGGAAATGCGCGGTTCAGACATACGCGGGCGCGGTGATGCCCAAGTCGTGCATCAAGTTATCCAGCGAGGTTTGCCGGAGTTTGGCTAATTCAACCAAACTTTCAATCCGCTGTGCGTTCGCTTGTTCGATTTGGTCGGACATCGCGACGAGTTCGTGACGTTCCTGCGGTGTCAACGTTTCGGCGCGCCGTTTTGCAACGAGCGCGTGATACCGCTGCCATTGCACTTCGGATAGACCCAAATTGATATTTTGCAAAAGTTCGGCTTCCGTGTGCGGCAATGCTTGCGCGCCCGGTTCCAGCGCATCTTGATACAGCCATTCGATCAACACGTCTTCCACGCGCCGATGTGTTTGAGATGCAACTTGACGGGCGCGTGCGGCAACGACTTCGGGAAGATTTAGGATAACAGCTTCGCCCATATGCAAACCTCCTTATTATTTCAATTTCTCCGCGTCTTTCTTGCAAATGCCCATATAGATATGCTCCTTCTGTCTGGAACTGCACGCCCATTTGCGACATATTCGACACTGCTCGCGCGCAAGGGGCGTTTCATCCCAAGCATATACCCAATCAACCGGATTAACAGTACTTGGCGTAAACTGTCTAACGTAGCTACGTATTTGCTTGGGTTCGATATCATCTGCCCCTACGCGCATTTTTCGCCATCCTGCTCAATCCTCTTTTTCAATCAACCCATAAAACTGGTCCATATCCATCCATGCCAACATGAATTCATCTATCGAAATTTCTTGGGGCGCCTCTGGAAACGCAGGGTCATTGACCAATACTTGATTGTTCTCAATTCCGACGATCACAACAGCATGACCCGTCGCTTCATTCCAATACGAGAGTTGCCCTGTGTTGACAAATGCGATTGGTGGCAGCTCGCGCGCAAGACAGGAACACAGCGTCTCAAGATCACCTTTGGCAACCAATACTTTGACGCCTAGAGCGAATTCCTGATTCGTTTGTGGGATGGTAGGGGCAATCCCTTGTGGTTGCCCAACTGGAATGGGCGAGGACAAGCCGTCGCCCCTACGCTGACACCACCAATCAATTCGGAATCCGCTCTAATTCCGCAAGATATGGCAGATTCGAGTACGCTGTGCCGTATTCGCCGACTTGCAGGAGCCCAAGCAACTCTTGATAATTTGCAAAAACACCGAGGTAATCCAAAACCATTGCAGCGCACGCGGCGAGACAATCAGCCCGCTGCAACTGGCTGCGGTGCGAGACGCGTAGCAATGGCATTTGCGCGCTCTTTCATTGCAGAAATTTGATGCGCTGTCGCCAGTGTAACTTCACCTGTCTGCGCATCAATCTCAACGGCGCCAAGCGTACTTACCTCACCTAACTGTGGATAAACAAAGTACGCCGGGATGCGCCAGCGAGGGCGATCACCCAAAACTAGTACGGGAGCCCCTACGTTGGTCATCAGTGTTACATATCCCGCGAGAAACGCGCGGGCGTGTCGAAGCGCAATGATGGGCGACACGGCAATTTCGCAATCAAAATTTCCCTTGACGCGATGCGAATCATTTACCGCCCATTCTTCGTCAAATTCGAGCATCACTTGAAACATCAGCACACCTGCTTTCTACTTGCCGCCACGCGTTAGAGAGGGGCAAGGACGAGCCGTTGCCCCTACGCGCATTTTTTCACTATCCTGCTCAATCCTCTTTTTCAATCAACCCATAAAACTGGTCCATATCCATCCATGCCAACATGAATTCATCTACCCAAATTCTCTTGGGCGCATCTGCAAATGCGGGATCATTAACAAACACTTGCCTACCTTCGATTCCAATAATAACTACCGCATGATTGTTCGCCTCGTCCCAATAAGATAGCTCTGCGGTCTTGACAAAGGCAATGGGTGGCACACCCCGTTTCAGATGTGTCGCAAGCGTTTCCAATTCCCCTCTTGCAGTCAACACTTTGACGCCAAGAGATTCGAGATAAACAAGATTCTGAAATTTGGCGCCAAACGGAGTAATCCGCAACAGATCGAGCAAATCATCATAGTCGAATGAAACGTCAAGATAATCCAGAACCATCGCCGCACATGCGGCAAGACAATCAGCGGATTGCAACTGGCTGCGGTGTGAGACGGGTAGCAATGACATTCGCGCGCTCCTGCATGGCGGAAATTTGTTCTGGCGTCAATGGAATAACTTGGCCCGTCTGCGCGTCCACTTCAATTGTGCCGAGCGTGCCAATTTCTCCCAAACGCGGATAGTTGAAATAGGCGGTAAAGCGCCAAACGGGTTTGTCTTGGAGTACAAGCGATGGCGCGCCCGGTAATGTCATCATGGTCACATATCCCGCAAGGTACGCGTTCACGCGCCGCGTGGCAATGATGGGTGACACGGCAATCTCGCAATCAAAGTTTCCCTTGACACGATGCGATTCATTCGCCGCCCATTCTTCGTCCAATTCGAGCATCACTTGGAACATTAGCGCACCTACTTTCTATCTTTTCTTATACGGGCACGGTTGAGAACGATGGCGGCCAAGTCGCGCGTTCAAAATGCAGCACCATAAACTGATCGGGGCGCAGACCCAGTGACTCGAACGTGCGCCCGTCGCGATCACTAAACTCGACCTCAAATGCCTTCCCGTTCGCAAGAATCTCAACAATCGTGCCGACCTGGCCTCGCCAGAGATTGTATTCAGGAAGATTCACGGTGAGAGCTACAACATCCAACAGTTTAGTCTCGTCGTTCATCTTTCATCCATCCTTTCACAACGGATAGCATGTGGTCAGGTGCGGAATAGTTGAATCATTCTCAATGATCCCAGCACAACGCACGAGTGCGCGTCTCCCGCGCCATTCCATCATGAAATCAATCACATACCGTTGTCCATATCCGTCACGCCTGCCGAAGACCGCGTCATGCGTTTTTACAACTTGGAGCAGAATCTCGGACAGTTCGGCTGCGTCTCTTGCCGTCATCCCAAATGCTGCCGCAAAGAGCCGCGCTTTGTGCTTGCCCTCAAAGTGATCGGGATTCAGACAATAATCGCGCAGCTTGCGAATATCAACTTCGGCGCGTTCGGCGTTTGGTATTTTCACGCAAACTCGCTTCCGTTGTAGAGAAAATCTTTGCGACGCTCGTTTACTTTAATTCCATACTCTTGCTCTCGACCAATCGTTTCGCCATCATTCTTTATCTGCTCTTTCGATCAGCGCATAAAACTGCTCCAGGCCAATCCAGGCGAGCATAAATTCATCCACCGAGATTTTCTTGGGCGCATCCGCGAACGCGGGGTCATTGATGAAAATCCGATTTCCCTCGATTCCGATAACGACAACCGCATGATAGCTCGCCGCATTCCAATAAGAGAGTTCGTTTGTATCGACAAAAGCAATCGGGGGCAAAGCCCGCGCCAAACAGGAACGAAGCGTTTCAATTTCACCGCGCGCAATTAAAACCTTGACGCCAAACTTCTCAAGAAAACGCAGGTTCCCAATCAACGCGCCGTATTCACCAACTTGCAAGCGGCTGAGCAATGTGTCATATTCCGCGGGGAAGCCGAGATAATCTAACACCATGGCAGCGCATGCTGCAAGACAATCAGACTGCTGCAACTGCTCGTGGTGCGAGACGGGTAGCAATGGCATTTGCGCGCTCCTGCATGGCGGAAATTTGTTCGGGGGTTAATGGGATGGCTTCGCCGGTTTGCGCGTCCACCTCAATCGTTCCCAGCGTGCCAACTTCGCCGAGAGGCAAATAGTTGAAATAGACGGGACAACGCCACACGGGGCGCTCGCCCACAACAAGCGTTGGTGTACCTGCCAGTGTCATCATCGTCACGTGCATCGCCAGATAGACACCTGCGCGCCGTTTTGCGATAATGGGCGACACGGCAATCTCGCAATCAAAGTTTCCCTCGACGCGATGCGAATCATTTACTGCCCATTCTTCGTCAAATTCGAGCATCACTTGAAACATCAGCACACCTGCTTTCTACCTTTTCCTACGGCGCGGGCGACAACATCCAAAAGTAATTTCGTCATCCAATCACTCACATTCAAAGCCTACGTATTCACGCGAAACATGCGGGGGATCAATCTTTCGGCGGAAACCATCCCACCTCAACCCAAAGACTCCGCACCGCAAGCGCAATCGGATCATCGTCCAAATGCAGCGCAATCACCGTTGCGCGTCCGATTGGAGTTTTGCCGACAATTCTCAATCCATCTTCGGACCATTGGAAATTCGTTTGCCATTTGTCAAGACGCGGGTTGAACAGGCGAACGACCTCCAACGTCTCTGGATCCAGTGCGGCTATTTTTTCGCTTTTGTGTCCGTTGCAAATCGAGCAAGCCAGCCATAAATTCGATTCATCACTGGTTCCGCCTTGTGCGAGTGGAATGAGGTGTTCAATTTCCAACTGCCCCATGACGAGTTGTTGAGGGCTCGAACAATAGCCACAGCGATTGCGCGCCGCGTGACGCACGCGCCTTTCGATGTCCGCAGGAATGTAAACGCGCGCCATGACGTCAGCCAAGTGGCGGGCGCAACCCGCGTCGGACTGCCACGCGCAATGCTTGCGCTTTGCGAAGCAGGCCTCGCCGATAAATTTCCATCAATTCCTCAAGACGTTTGCGGGATGGTTCGGTGAGTTGCCCTTCGCGTTGGTCAAAGAGCAAATCATCCAATTCGGATTGTTGCAGCGCGGTCAATTGCGAATCACACAGCGCCAGCACATCGGCATCAGACAAGGTTTCAACCGGCGGCTCGACAGCTTCGCGTTCCAACCATTCCAGTAACACATCTTCGATGCGCCTGTGCCTTTGAGCAGCAACCGTGCGTGCACGCGCCGCCACAACTTCCGGCAAATTTAGTGTGACAACTTCGCCCATCTGCAAACCTACTTTCTACTTGCCGCCACGCGTTAGAGAGGGGCAAGGACAAGCCGTTGCCCCTACGCGCGTTTTATTTCAACTCCATGCTCTTGCTCTCGACCAATCGTTTCGCCATTGCAACGAAATCGTCGAGCGGCATCGCTTTCAAATCTTCGCCTGTTCGTAATCGAACAGACACCGCTGCTGCTTGCGCTTCTTTGTCGCCGACGACGAGCATGTACGGAATTTTTTGCAATTGCGCGTCGCGGATTTTCGCGTTCATGCGCTCGCTGCGCGTGTCTACCTCGACGCGGAAACCTTGCGCTTGCAATTTTTTCTGTACCTCGAACGCGTAATCGTTGTGGCGGTCGGCAATCGGAATGACCATCGCCTGCACCGGCGCGAGCCACACGGGAAACGCGCCCGCGTAATGTTCGACCAGAATCGCGAAAAACCGTTCTATCGAACCAAGCGGCGCGCGGTGCAGTACGACCGGCGTTTTCGCCGTTCCGTCCGCATCAATGTATTCGAGTTGGAAACGGCGCGGCAGTTGAAAGTCCACTTGAATCGTCGTGCACTGCCATTTGCGTCCGAGCGCGTCCTTGACCATGATGTCGAGCGCGGGTCCGTAAAATTTCGCTTCGCCTTCCGCGACGATGTATTCCATATCGCGCGAATCGAGCGCGGCTTTGATGGCATC
The DNA here is from genome assembly GCA_016209205.1 of Chloroflexota bacterium. GTDB lineage: Bacteria > Chloroflexota > Anaerolineae > UBA4142 > SHND01 > SHND01. Next base: position 22,891 of record JACQWQ010000008.1, on the reverse strand, counting down.
CTCCGCATTCGTCCATGACTCGTCATCGCCGAGATATTTCGTTTTGTTTTTCGGATCGCGCACCGAAACCCACGCCTCAAATTCCGAAAAGCCCATCGTGCGGAATTGGTCCAGCGTTTGATCGAGCACGTTCAAAAATTCATCTTGAATCTGATCGGGGCGCACGAAAATGTGCGCGTCGTCTTGCGTAATCATCCGCACGCGCAAAAGCCCCGTCAATTCACCCGACTGCTCGCGGCGATATACCGTCGCGTTTTCGGCAATGCGGATCGGCAATTCTTTGTACGAGCGCAGTGAATTTTTGTACACCATCATGTGCATCGGACAATTCATCGGTTTCACGAGATAGTCCACGCCGTCAATATCCATCGGCGCGTACATCTTGTCGCCGTACAAATCCCAATGCCCGCTCGTAATCCACAACTGCTTTTTGCCCATGTGCGGCGAATAGACGTGCTGATAACCGCGCGCGACTTGATTTTGATAAACGTACTCTTCGATCAGTCGGCGCACTTGCGCGCCTTTGGGCAGCCAAATCGGCAGCCCTGAACCCACTTCGTCGGGCAAAATGAACAATTCCAACTCTTTGCCGAGTTTGCGATGGTCGCGCTTTTTCGCCTCTTCGAGTTTCCAGAGATAGTCGTCCAACTCTTTTTTGGACTGCCACGCCGTACCGTAAATGCGTGTGAGCTGCGGATTCTTTTCACTGCCGCGCCAATACGCGCCCGCGATTTGCATCAACTTGAACGCGTCTTCGGGCACCTCGACCGTGTTGTGTACGTGCGGACCCGCGCACAAATCCATGAACGTGTCGTGTTGGTAAATCGAAACCGTGTCAGTGCCCCGAACGGCGTCGGGGTCGCTATTCTCGCCGTGCGTGCCCAACTCGCCTTTGGCAATCGCGTCAATCAATTCCAATTTGAACGGTTGATCCTTGAAACTCTCGCGCGCTTGCGCCACCGTCTGCGTACTGTGATTGAAATTGTATTTGCCGCGAATAATTTCGCGCATCCGATTTTCGATCGCCGGAAAATCTTCAGGCGTCACGGGGCGCGGCAATTCAAAATCGTAATAGAACCCGCTCTCGATCGCGGGTCCGATGCCGAATTTCGCGCCGGGAAATAAATCCAACACCGCTTCCGCCATGATGTGCGCGGCGGAATGGCGGAGCGGACGCAGGTTGTCGCCGTTGTTGTCCATAGCCAGTCGCCAGTAATCAGTAATCAGTTATCAGTAATCAGTAACTGACGACTGATAACTGATTACTGATAACTAATCTTCCTTCTCAATCGTATAGAACTCGCCCGTTTCCAAGATCATGTACGTTTCGAGATACGCGGTGGCGTCGTCGTGTTTTGCTACGCGTACGACTGCGCCGCGATTCAATGCCGCCTCGGACAATTCATTCAACTTCATCTGCGTTTTCTGAATGCCGAGCAGCCGAATCATGTGCTCTGCGAATTTCGACGCGTACGCGCGGCGATTGCCTTCCCCTTTGCCGCTCGGTTCGGGAACCTTGACCACGGCAATATCGTCCGCGTTCACCCCCCCCTCAACGAGCACTTCGGGCGTGCGAAACATGCCGTGTTGATAATCATAGTACGGCACCTGCACTTTTTCATACGCCGCAATCAATTTCGCCGCGACGTCGGGATTTTTGGGCTGCCCGCGTCCGATATGATTTACGTACGCCGCGCTGACCAAATCCATCGGCGCGATTTTGATTTTGGCGGCATCCACTTTGGCGCGCAGCAAAACATAGCGCGGATTTTCGTCATAGCCCATTACGTCTTCGTCGGGAAAACGCCACAAGTACGCGGCGTTGTTGCGCGAGGGCACGTCGAACATGAAATATTTCGAGCCGGGCTTGATCCCTTCGTCTGAAATCGAGTCGAGGTCTTCGCTCCGCGCATAATGATACAGGTCAATGATTGGCACGCTAGCTCCTTCAGAGGTGACGGGTGATGCATCATCACGCAGGTCGCTTATCGAGTCGCGTTGTGCGTGATGGTGCGTCAAAGTGACGGGTGACGGGTTGGGTTACAGGAGTCACATCTCACGCACCACCGTATTTATATTTGCATGAAACGTGGAAAGGATTTTAGCACAGGTTGGCGAATGGCGGATAGCGAATCGCGGATGGCAAATCGCCTATCGCCTATCGCACACTGATAACTGATTACTGGTCACTGATTACTGGTCACTGATTACTGGTCACTGATTACTGATTACTGGTCACTGATAACTGATTACTGGTCACTGATTACTGATTACTGGTCACTGATTACTGATAACTGATTACTCTCACTCTCTCCATCTCTCCATCTCTCTCTCACAGCTTCCCCTGTGCGTACAATAACTCCGCGTTCAACACCGTCGCCCCTGCCGCGCCGCGCAGTGTATTGTGGCCGAGCAGCACGAATTTGTAATCCAGCACATTGCAGTCGCGCAAACGTCCAATGATCGTCGCCATGCCTTTTTCCGCGTCGCGGTCGAGTTTCACTTGCGGGCGGTCTTGTTCGCGGCGATATACCGTCGGATGTTCGGGCGCGAGCGGCAGCTGCAATTCTTGCGGCAAGCCGCGAAATTCGTCGAACGCGGCAACAATGTCCTCGAATTTTGGCTTGTGGGTGGCGGAATCGCCGACAAATTCCACCGAGACCGTTTCGATATGCCCGTCGCGCGTTGCGACGCGATTGCAGTGCGCGCTGATACGAATGTCAGCATACTCAATAAACGCATTGCCCTCTCCGCCCTCTCCGCCCTCTCCGCCCTCTCCGCCCTCTTTGCCCTCTCCGCCCTCTCCGCCCTCTCTGCCCCCTCCGCCCTCTCTGCCCTCTCTGCCCTCTCCGCCCTCTTTGCCCCCTTTGCCCTCTGTTCTCAATTTTCCCAAAAACTTTCTCGGCTCTTGTTCCACTTTATCTTCTTCCCCGCCAATGTACGGCACGACGTTGTCAATAATGTCGAGCGACGCGACACCGGGGTAGCCCGCGCCCGAGAGCGCCTGCATCGAAGTCACCAAGACTTTTTTCAAGCCAAAGCGTTTGTGCAGCGGCGCAAGTGCGAGCACGAGATGAATGGTCGTACAGTTGCCGTTGCACATGATGAAACCATCACTGCCGTGTTTTTTCTTTTGCACCTCCGCGAGCGCGAGATGGTCCGGGTTCACTTCGGGAATCACGAGCGGCACATCCGCGCCCATTCGATGCGGCGACGCGTTGCTCGACACAATCGCGCCGCGTTTCGCAAACGCGACTTCTACATCACCCGCAATGTCCGTCGGCAGCGCGGAAAACACGAGCGGCGCTTGCACCTTGACGGGATCGCACGGCAGCACTTGCATCTGCGCGAGACGTTCGGGAATCTCGTACGGCAGTTGCCATTTCGCGGCGTCGCCGTATTTCTTGCCAACGGAATTGTCGCTCGCCGCGAGTTCCGCAATTTCAAACCACGGATGCTTGTCCAACAACGTAATAAAGCGTTGTCCCACCAACCCTGTTGCGCCCAAAATGGCGACGGGAATTTTGTTCATACTTACCTCGTGTCGCTGCTTACTGATCACTCATGTTACGCACTGTGCCTACAAAAAAGCGTTTTTGACAGGATTAAGGCGATGAACTGCATCGCAATTAACAGGATTGGGGCGATGAAGGCGATGTGCGATGTAGGCGATGGAATACATCGCACATCGCCTACATCGCACATCGCAATAATCCTGTTGATCCCATCTTTTTCATTTCTGCCTGTGTAACGTGAGTGCTCACTGATTACTGCTCACTGATTACTGCTCACTGATTACTGACCACCGATTACTTTTTCACGATAGCCCGATGAATCGCGCGCACCGCTTCGTCCGCATCCTTTTCGTCCACCACGAGCGAAAGATTGTATTCCGACGAACCTTGTGCGATGGCGATAATGTTGATCGCTTTTCCGGCGAGCGCGCCAAACACATTCGCGGCGACTCCCGGTGTGGTCTTGATTCCACTGCCAACCACCGCAATGATGACAATTTTTTCTTGCGCCCAAACGCGCTCGATGTTTTGCGCCGCCATTTCGTGACGGAACTCGTGTGCCAGCGTTTCGATGGCGCGCGGCGCGTTCGCCGACTCGATGACCAAACATATATTTTGTTCTGACGAGGATTGCGAAATCATCAACACATTGATCTGTTCGCGCGCTACCGTCGAGAATACGCGCGCCGCCATGCCGGGCACACCTTGCATCCCGCGCCCTTCGACGGTGATGAGTGACACGTTGCGAATTGCCGTAATGCCGCGAATTGGCGAACCGTTCGGTTTCGGTTCGCGCACGATGCGCGTGCCGGGGTGCGTCGGCTCGAACGTGTTCAAAATCCGAATCGGCATATTTTTTGCCGCGACGGGCAAAATCGTTTTGGGATGAATCACTTTTGCGCCAAAGTACGAAAGTTCCGCCGCTTCGCCGTACGAAATTTCGGGCAGCGTCATCGCTTCCGGCACAATGCGCGGGTCGGTCGTCATGACGCCGTTCACATCCGTCCAAATCTGCACCTCGTCCGCGTCGAGCGCCGCGCCAAGGATCGTCGCGGTGTAATCGCTGCCGCCGCGTCCGAGCGTCGTGAGGATGCCTTTTTTCGTCGCGCCGATAAATCCGGTCGTCACTGCCACACTGCCGTTTTCCAAAATCGGCAGCAGTTTCGCGCGCGCTTGTTCGCGCGTTTCGTCCAGCAACGGACTCGCCGCAACAAAATCGTCGTCGGTGACAATCAGTTCGTTCGCCGCGACCCACTGCGCCGGGATGCCCGCGTCGTTGAACGCTTGCGCCGCAATGGGCACAATCAACCGTTCGCCCAGACTGCCCACGGCGTCCGTCGCGCGCGGCGTGATTTCGCCCAACACATAAATGCTGCTGCACAAATCTTCAAAGCGGTCCAATGCATTCGTGGTCGTCGCGGTCAACGTCTGCCGCGCGTTTTCGTCGCGCACCAACGCGTTGATGACATCCAGATGTTTTTTCAGCAAATCCTCGCGCGTCTGTAGCAATTTCGCGATATTGCCGTTCGCAGAATCTTTTAACGCTGCGAGCAGCGTATTGGTCACACCGCTCATCGCGCTCAACACGACGACGACCTGCTTCCCCGCGTTCGCTTCCGCGCGCACGATTTCCGCGACGCCCGCAATGCGTTCCGCGCCGCCAACCGACGTACCGCCGAATTTCATGACGACTCGCATAACGCCCCCAAGTTCGGTGATTAGAAATCACCGGCTGAAAAAAGGTAAAATGCCAACGGCATTCAGCCAATCGCCTTGCGATTTATGGAATTGCGAGCAATTCCCCCCTTTTCTTCAGACGGCAATTTCCAATTGCTGAACATCCCCCAATAAAAAAACCGCCCATCCCAAAATGGGACGAGCGGTAAACTCGCGGTTCCACCCAAATTATGCAAGCGTTTTGGCTCGCATCACTCGTTCGCGATAACGGCGCGACCGTGGCGCATTACTCTATGCAACGGCGCCCTTGCCAGTGCAAATTTCCTCGCCAATCTCACCAGTGGTTTTCATCAACGCGCTGTTTAACAGAGCTCGCACCCGGTGGCTCTGTCTCGCTGCAAACGCGCAATTGATTACTCGTCTGGCGCTGTTTTCAAATCTGCAATCTAAAATCCGAAATCTAAAATTGAAAGTGGGCGATACAGGGATCGAACCTGTGGCCTCCACTGTGTCATAGTGGCGCTCGTACCAACTGAGCTAACCGCCCCAATGTAGCAAAAATTATATCACATATCGTCAAGCGGACAAATTTATTTCGCATTGAACCTACGACTTTTGCAAAGTCGGGCAAACTGTCATTTCGAACCCCTCAATCCTTCGGGGTAAACTCCGTGAGAAATCTCAGTGCGCGGGAACAAACGAGATTTCGACGATGAAGGCGATGGGAATACATCGCACATCGCAACTCCGCCTTCGCTCCGTTCGAAATGACATTCCCCTGTCAAGCGACGCTGCAAACGCCCTAGCATTGAACCTGCGCAGGCAGGTTTCGCGTTGTCGTTGCAGCGATTTTAATCGCCCGCACCCTCCACAAGTTTCCATCACCGCAAGCTGCGCCGCGTTCACCACACAAAACAAGCAATATAAATTATTTTTGCCAATTCGTTCCAATCCACTATAATACGCGGTGCACGCCGGGGTGGCGAAATTGGCAGACGCCCAGGACTTAGGATCCTGTGCTCGTTGAGAGCGTGCGGGTTCAAGTCCCGCCTCCGGCACTTGCGATGGAATACATCGCCGCAGATAGCAGATAGCGAATTGCAAAACCCAATCGCGAATTGCCATCTGCCATCCGCCATATGCTATCTGCTATCAGCTATCAGCCATCCATGAACATCACCAAAGAATTTACGACTGATTGTCAAGCCATCGTCACCGTCGAGGTAGACCAAGATCAAATGCAAAGCGCGCTCCGCCACGTGGCGCAAAATGTTTCGCGCCGACGCCCGTTGCCCGGCTTTCGCCCCGGCAAAGCGCCTTATGAAATGGTCGAACGCACATTTGGCAAAGAACTGCTCGTCGAACAAGCCGTCGAAGACTTGTCACGCTCCCTGTACCGCGACGTAATGCGCGATCCGGAAATCAATCCGGTGGCGGTGGGCCAGCTCGAAATCGTCCAAAAAGAACCGCCGATTTTCAAATACACCATTCCCGTGGTTCCCAAAGTTACCTTGGGTGATTATCAATCCATCCACATGCAACCCGAACCGGTCGAGGTTGCCGACGCCGATGTGGACGTGGTCCTCAATCGCTTTCAAACCACACATGCGACAATGGCGCCCGTAACGCGCCCAGTCCAAAACGGCGATGTGATTACGGTGGACGTTATGGGCGGCATTATCGGCGCGGAACCCGCCGATGAAAAGAATCTGCGCATTGTCGTTGGCGATAATAAACAGCCGCACTTGCCGTTTGACGCCCAAATCGTGGGCATGAACGCGGGCGAAACCCGCGAAATTGATTACACCTATCCCGACGATTTCGAAGATGAAAATGTGCGCGGCCAAGCGGCGCATTATACCGTCACCGTTCACGACATCAAAGAAATGCAGCTGCCCGAACTCACCGATGAATTTGCGCAAGCGGTCAGCCAATTCAAAACGCTCGAGCAATTCAAAAGCAACATCCGCATCTCTTTGCACCGCGAAATGGAACACAACGCCGATGTGAAATTCGCGAACGAGGTCTTGCAAGCCGTGACCGCCCAAGCCGAAATCGCGTACCCGCCCGTGATGCTGCAACAGGAACTCGAAAATCGTCTTGCCCAGCTGAAAGAAGACATCAAGCGTCTCGGTTTGACGTGGGACAATTACCTTCGCTTTTCCGGCAAGACCGAAGAACAGGTCAAAGAAGATTTGCGTCCGCAAGCCGAACAGGCGCTCAAGCAAACGCTCGTGGTTGGTGAATTGATGCAAGCGGAAAAAATCACCGTCTCGCGCGAAGAAGTGAACGCCGACATCGAGCGGCGCGTGCGCGAATCCGTGCGCGGCGGCGCACAAGAAAATGTCGCGCGCAAAGCGTACACCCAAAAAGAGGCGCGCGACAACATTGCTTTCAATTTGCGCTTTAACAAGGTCATTCACCGGATCGTCGCCATTGCCACGGGCGCCACGTCGAGCGGCTTGATTCTCACCCCCGACATGTTGCGCGGCGAAAATGCAATCCCGACGGGTCTGATTACAGATCCCGCTCAAGTGCGGCGCGAGTTGGAAAAAAGTAGCTAGTCAAATGCGGCGATAGAGAGATTGAGCGATAGGGAGATTGAGAGATTGAGAGCGCGAGAGAGCGAGAGGCTCACTCCCTCACTCTATCGCTCCGTCACTCCATCACTCCCTCACTCTATCACTCTTTCTCTCCATCTGGAGCAAATATGTTTCCTCAAAACCTCATCCCCATGGTCGTCGAAAACACCGGGCGCGGCGAGCGCGCGTACGATGTGTTTTCGTTGTTGCTCAAAGAGCGCATCGTTTTTCTCGGCACGCCGATTGACGATCAAATCGCCAATATCATTGTCGCCCAGCTCTTGTTCCTCGAACGCGAAGACCCCGACAAAGAACTTCGTTTGTACGTCAATTCGCCCGGCGGCATAATTTATGCCGGGCTGGCGATTTACGACACGATGCAGTTGATTCGCTGCCCTGTCTCGACGTACTGCGTCGGGCTTGCCGCTAGCATGGGCACCGTGCTGCTCGCCGCGGGCCATCCCGGTCGCCGCTACGCGCTGCCCAATTCGCTGATTCACATTCATCAACCGCTCGGCGGCGCGCAGGGCCAGGCGGTGGACATCGAAATCGAAGCGCGACGTATCATCCGCGAACGCGAACGCCTGAACGAAATTCTCGCCAAACACACCGGGCAGCCGCTCGAACGCATCATCCGCGACAGCGACCGCAACTATTACATGGAACCGCAAGCGGCAGTCGAGTACGGCATCGTAGACGAAGTTTTGAAGCCAGCGCCCAAAGAAGGCATGGAAAAAATCGGCAGCAACGGACATCGTTAATATCGTAGGGGCGACCCTTGGGGTCGCCCTTGCCCATTTAGGGAGACGACAATGATCAGTCGCACCCGACGCGTCGAAGAATTCTGCTCGTTTTGCGGGCGCAGTCAGGAACAGGTCAACCGCTTGATTGCGGGACCCGATTCCGTTTTTATTTGCGATGATTGTGTGGAGCTCTGCCGCGAAATTTTGCAGCAAGAAGCCGCGACGCCGCGCGGGGAAACGCTATCCATCAAGACGCTGCCCCCGCGCGAAATCTATCGTCGTCTCAATCAATACGTCGTCGGGCAGGAACGCGCGAAAAAAGTCTTGTCCGTCGCGGTTTACAATCACTACAAACGCGTCATCACCGGCTCTGCCGACGATGTGGAACTCGGCAAATCCAATATTCTGCTCATCGGTCCGACGGGCTGCGGCAAAACGCTCTTGGCGCAAACCCTCGCCAAAATTCTCGACGTGCCCTTTACGATCGCCGACGCGACCACGCTCACCGAAGCGGGCTATGTCGGCGAAGACGTCGAGAACATTTTGCTTTCGCTGATTCAAGCGTCCGAAAACGATATTCCCCGCGCCGAGCGCGGCATCATTTACATTGACGAAATAGACAAGATCGCGCGCAAGAGCGGGGACAATCCATCCATCACGCGCGATGTTTCGGGCGAAGGCGTGCAGCAAGCGTTGCTGAAGATTGTCGAAGGCACGGTCGCCAATGTTCCGCCGCATCAGGGACGCAAACATCCGCATCAAGAATACATCAAGCTCAATACCAGCAACATTCTCTTTGTGCTGGGCGGCGCGTTCGACGGGCTGGAAAAAATTGTCAGCGACCGCATGACCGAGCGCCGCATTGCCGGCTTCAAAGGCGATGCGCAGCACAGCGCGCGCGATTTGACGCAATCCGAACTCATGCGCCTCGTCACCGCCGACGATTTGGTGCATTACGGACTCATCCCCGAATTTGTCGGACGCGTCCCCGTGATTGTTAGCGTAGACCCGCTCGACGAAAAAATGCTCATCCAAATTCTCACCGAGCCAAAAAACGCGATCATCAAGCAATATCAAAAAATGTTTGCGCTCGACCGCGTGGAACTCGTTTTCACCGACGACGCGTTGACCGCTGCGGCGCAAGAGGCGCTCCGTTTCAAAACCGGCGCGCGCGGCCTCCGTACCATCATCGAAGAAGTTTTGCTCGACGTGATGTACGAAATTCCTTCCCGTCAAGATGTGCGCAAATGTGTCATCAACGCCGACACGATTCGACGCAAGGCGCGCCCCTTGCTCCTCACGCACGCGGAACTGCCAGTGGAATGGGAAAAGGAGAGTGCGGCGTAACTGTCTTGAAGTTTTGTATGATGACACAAGTCCAAGCCAAGATCATTGACCAGGTTGCCGAGCGACTGGAAATAGATTCCGACGAACTTGTGCGTTCCAGTCTGGAAAATTATTTGCGCGCGCAATTGCGACGCGTGGAAGCGGACATGGAATCGCTGCGCCAGAAATACGCAGTACAATCCGCCAAAGAGATGGACGCGCGCTACAGCGAAGGAACCCTTCCCGAAGAAGGGACGTGGGAAGATTATTTTCGACTTGACCATGTAGAATATCGTCGCCGCAAACTCATCGAAGCGCTGGGCATCGTCCATGAGTCTCATTGATGTTCGTGCCTTGCAGGAGATTGCGCTGAGCGAGTTTGACGACATCGTGACAGGTGTTGACACTGACCTCAATCGCCTGCGCATCTATCTCAAGGATAAGAGTTCGTAAAAGATCAAGCTCCTGCTCGCGTGGATTTGTCGAATGAACTCCATTCGCATCCACGTTGGACACGCTGGATTGCAAATCCAGCGCGAGCCGTCGGGAAGTTATACTTTTACGAACCCTAAGAGTTTTATAGATGTTTGGTACTCAATCGAGAATGAAGGACGCTACAGCTACCACTGGGAGCGACGGCATGTTGATGGCACACTCTATCGTCACAACAACGCGCCGCATAAAAAATGAAGTCATGTCGCCACATTTCCGAAACATTTTCATGCAGGATCAGAGGAACAAGTCGAGTCGAGCGGCTTGAGCAGCGAGCCATCCGAAGCGCTGCGTGAAATGTTGACATTTGCGCGGCGCACAATAAATCTGTAACGGACGCAATGCGCCACAAAATCCATCTGCGGTTCCTGACGCACGCGGAACTGTCGGTGGAGTGGGAAAAAGAAAGCGCGGCGTAATAGAAAGGCAAGTCACGATGGTAACGATTGAAGCTGAGATTGACGAACTGGGGAATGTAAAAATACATTCGCCCGTCATGATTGAGGGTCCGCGCCGCGCCCTCGTGGTTGTATTGGATGAACCTCCGACCCCGCTTGAAGAATTGGAAGCGGAAAAGATTGACGAAAGTGACTTGGAAGCCGAAGACCGCGTGTGGGCAGAAACCATGAAACGCCATGCCGACAAATTCGCGGCGCTTAGAGCGAATTCCTGATTCGTTTGTGGGATGGTAGGGGCAATCCCTTGTGGTTGCCCAACTGGAATGGGCGAGGACAAGCCGTCGCCCAACTGGAATGGGCGAGGACAAGCCGTTGCCCAACTGGAATGGGCGAGGACAAGCCGTCGCCCAACTGGAATGGGCGAGGACAAGCCGTCGCCCCTACGCTGACACCACCAATCAATTCGGAATCCGCTCTAAAGCGCAAGCCAAAGCCGAAGCTGCACAAGGCAAGCTCATTGATGCCTTAGGAATATGACTGGAAGTTGGGATGATGCTATACTCTCTGCCGGAGCCAATGTATGAGCACAGTTTTCAAGCCCGAGCGAATCGAATTCGCTGAGTTGTCACGGCGGTTGAGCGAGTATGAACACAAATACAAATTCTCGACCATCGAATTTTTCCGCCGCTATTCCGCAGGCGAGTTGGGCGATGATGAGGATATGATGATGTGGGCAGGCATTTATCACCTTTATTTGACTTCACTGCCCGTGCGCCAATTTATGCTCAAGGGACTGCCAACTGCCGCATGACGATTGACGATTATTTTTCAGGATTGGAACGCGGGTTAACGCATAACGTTCGCATTGGTTCGCCTGAAGAACCGATACTGTGTTTGGCATCGGATGAGTATAACGGACTCGTTCGATGCCGAATTTATTTTTACGATGCAAGTTATCTCGATGTTTATGAAGTTGTAAATACCGAACTTGGTTATCCCGTGAAAATTCACTATTCCTACACGTACATTCGCGACGAGAAACGTATTTTTCGTTACGATAATGCGCCGCATCACCCCGAAATCGAAACCTTCCCGCATCACAAACACTCTGGTGAGCGAGACACCTTGAGTGCAGCGCCAGAACCGAATCTCGCGCGAATCTTGGCAGAAATCGGAGCCATTTTACAAGAGTGACGAACTTCCATTCGTATAACAACTGCTGTGCTATAATCCACTGCGAATGTTGAATTGCGGAGGAACCCGTGTCAGAACAACCAAGCAATGTCAATGAACCCATTCGCGTCCTCGTCGCCAAACCCGGTCTGGATGGACACGACCGCGGCGCCAAAGTGGTCGCGCGCGCGTTGCGCGATGCGGGCATGGAAGTCATTTACACCGGCATTCGTCAAACGCCCGAAATGATTGCCGAAGCGGCCGTGCAAGAAGATGTGGATGTCGTCGGGCTTTCGATCCTGTCCGGCGCGCACTTGGAATTGTTCCCGCGCGTGACGCAATTGCTAAAAGAAAGAGGCAAAGACGACGTGCTGCTCGTCGCGGGCGGCATCATTCCTGACGAAGACATTCCGCAGTTGAACGCGATGGGATTCAGCGGCGTTTTCGGCCCGGGAACGAACACGCACGATTTGGTCAAATTCGTTCAAGACGCAATGGGAAAGCGAAAGATGAAGGCGGAAGGATGAAGGATGAAAGAATTCGTGTATCGCGTATCGCGTGTGGTAAATCGCGTATCGAATTTTGGGCATGGTTCAAGTTAGATTGATACTGTCATTCTGAGATGCCCAGCCCACGCGGGCTGCGTGACCCGCAGAAACTGTCATGCTGAGGGACGAAGCATCTCTGGTTTGGCATAGAGATTCTGGCGATGTGCGATGTAGGCGATGAAGTTCATCGCACATCGCCTACATCGCATGTCCCTTCAGAATGACAGTTGGCAGTTTCTGTGCAGCGGAGCGAAGAATCTCTGGCTGACCGGACTAGAGATTCTTCGCTCCGCTCAGAATGACAATCTAACTCTTCCGCTTTCTAAACCATGCCGAATTTTGAATTTTGAATTTTGAATTTCCAACCTCCAATTTCCAATTTCCAACTTCCAATCTCCAATCTCCAGTCTCTCACTTGAACAACGATTTCATTTCCCAAATTCGACAAGGCGATCCGCTCGCCGTCGCACGCGCGATCACACGCGTCGAACGCGGGGCATTCGCCGAACACGATGAAACCGCGCGGAAGCTCATCCGCGCGCTTTTTGCGTTTACGGGACACGCGCACATTATCGGCGTCACGGGCGCGCCGGGCACGGGCAAATCTACGCTCGTCAACGCGCTGGCTCAAGAATATCGCGCGCGCGGGAAACGCGTCGCGATCATCGCCGTTGACCCGTCGAGTCCGTTTTCCGGCGGCGCGCTTTTGGGCGACCGTTTGCGAATGCAAGATTTGGCGGGCACGGGAATTTTTATTCGCAGTATGGCCTCACGCGGGCAATTGGGCGGACTCGCCGCGGCGGTGTCCGATGCGATCCTGGTGCTCGACGCCGCGGGCTTTGAAATTATTTTGGTTGAAACCGTCGGCGCGGGACAAGGCGAAGTGGACATTGCCAAACACGCGCACACGACGCTCGTGCTGGAAGCGCCCGGCCTCGGCGACGAGATTCAAGCCATCAAAGCGGGCATTCTCGAAATTGCCGATGTGCTGGTCGTCAATAAAGCGGATCGCGACGGTGCGAACGCGGCGGTCGCGGCGCTCGAAATGAATTTGAGCCTGAATCCTGCTCTTGGGATTCAGAACAATTCCGACAAAACCGCGTGGCGTCCGCCCGTAATCAAAACCATCGCGCTTACGGCGGAAGGCATCGGCGATGTCGTAGACGCCATCGCGCGCCACGAAACATTTTTGAATAAAAACGGATTGCGCGCGAACAAGGAACGCGCGCGTTTTCAAGACGCGCTGCGCGAATTGTTGCAGCGCGAATTATTGCAGCGCACACTGCGCACGCTGCCGCCCGCGCGCTGGGACGAGCTCATTCGGCAAATCACGGAGCGGGAACGCGATCTCTATTCCGTCGCCGACGAAATCATTGCGCAGCACAGTGTTCCACCAAACGCCGGAGTTTGATGCTCTGGCGTTCTTTTTGTACCAGTGGATTCAGAAACCTCGTGTATAATCAATTGTCCTTATGCTGAAACTTTATTTGATTCGTCACGGCGAAACCGATTGGAATGCGGATGGACGCATTCAGGGGCACAGTGATATTGAACTGAACGCACGCGGCTTGGAGCAAGCGCGTCGTCTTGCCGCACGCATACCGGAAGAAGGCGCATTCGAAGCCCTCTATGCGAGTCCGCTGCGCCGCGCGTACCGCACCGCCGAATTGATTGGTCAAGCACTCGGTTTACCGGTTCACGCCGATGTCCGTTTGCTCGAACGCTCGCTCGGTCAACTCGAAGGGTTGACGATGGCGGACATTCAGGAAAAATTTCCTGAGGTGCATCACGCTTGGCATAATGGCGGGACGCGCCCACATATTCCCGGCGAAGAATCGCGCGAACGTTTCGTGCAGCGCACACGCGATTTCATTCGCGACATTCGCGCGCGACATTCCGCCGGGCGCGTGCTGGCGATTACGCACGGCGGCGCCATCACCATGCTTTTGATGACCGGGCTAGAGCTCGACACAGAACACCCGCTGCCTTTTTACATTGACAATGCTTCGATCAACATCGTGCAGTGGGGCGAACGCGGCGCGCGCTTGCGTGTCTTGAACGATACATGTCATTTGAATACGCTGCATGTTACGGCGAGTGGAACGACGAAAAAACATGCCGAACAAAAAATCACTGCGGCGGAGGTGCAATGAGTTCCAATCCAAATCCAGAACACGAGACCCCGCGCGAAGCGGCTGCATCCGACCAACCACGTCCACCGGAATCCACAACGGACTCGCTCGGTCCGCGCGAACTCTCGGCGGCAGAACAAGAACAGATCAGCCAGTGGCTAACCGAAGCAGAAGCGGCAGCTCAAGCCGAAGATTGGGACAAGGCGATTTCATTGTATCGTCAGGCGCTCCAGTTTGACCGGTATCTCGACGGCGGCGAGGCGAAATTGCAGTGGGCGCTGCGGATGCGCGACATTGACAAACTGTATCGCGACGGCAAAGCCAAACTCGAAGCGGGCGAATACGAAGCCGCGCTCACGCCCTTGCGCAAAGCGCGCGTGATGTACGCCAGCCATTACAAAGACGTAGACGATTTGATCGTTCAGGCGCAGACACAGTTACAACAGGCGAAATGGGATGCGCGTTCCGACTCGGGAAGCGCGGACGCTGCAGGGAACGCGGACATCGTAGAGAACGCGGACGCTGCGGAGGGGAGCGCTCGCCGCAGCGTTCCCCTCCGCAGCGTTCCGCAGGGGCAGCGCAGTCCGCTCTTTTTCATCGGCGCAGCGGCGATCATCGTCGTCGGCATTCTGATGATCGCGTTACTCTATCTGCAAGGAAACCAGGTGAACATGCCCCCCCTCAGCGACAAAATCCCCGCCGCCAACGGCAGCGCCAAAACTACACCTTCCGGTTTGATCATCGTCCAGGTGCAGCCCGGCGCCGGCAAAGAAGCCCAAGCCAGGAATGCCGTCAGCGTACACTACACCGGTTATCTGACCGACGGCACAAAATTCGACAGTTCCATCGGCGGCGACCCCATTACGTTCCAGCTTGGCACAGGTCGCGTCATTCAAGGTTGGGAGGAGGGCATTGCCGGCATGAAGGTTGGCGAGAAACGCCGCCTGATCATTCCACCGCACTTGGGTTATGGCGAAAGGGGTTATCCCGGAGTGATTCCGCAAAATGCGACGCTGGTCTTTGATGTGGAATTGATGGATGTGCAATGATTCAAATTAGCAACAATATCGAAATCGTTCGCCCGGTCTTGCAGGTGTTTACGTATGTCGCCACTGTGGAAAACAATCCGCATTGGATGCCTGTGCAAAGCGTCCAACGACTCTCGGCAGGCGCACTCAAGCCAGGGTTTCGCTACAAACAACAATTCCGTCTGCTCGGCGCGGAGTATGAAATGGATTGCGTCGTCACCGCGTTCGAACCGCACAAGAAAATTTCATTCGAATACGACGCGCCGGTCTTTCGCTGGCGTGGACATTATCTGTTCGACGATACGCCCAAGGGGACGCGTCTCTCGGCAAAGGGGGATATCACGCTCGGTGGGCCCTTGAAAATGGCAGAGACGATGTTTGCGCCCAAAATCCGCAAACTGATTAACGACACAGCCCCAAAACTAAAACAAATTCTGGAGAGTTAGACCGACATGAAACGTTTGACCCTAACGCATTTTGCACTCGCACAGCTCGTGCTCTTGGTTACTGCAGTACTCGTTCTCGCTGCGTGCAGCGCCACGCCGACCCCCGCGCCGCAGCCCGCGAGCGGCGCTGTCGCTCCGTCCACATCGGGTTCCGCTGCCGCAGTGAAACCGGCGGCGCGCAATGACATGTATCAAGCCGCGCCGCCGATGACGATTGATCCGAACAAGACCTATCGCGCGACGATTGAAACCGCCAAAGGCAATATCGTCATTGATTTGTATCCCAAGGACGCGCCGCTGCACGTCAACAATTTTGTGTATCTCGCGCGTCAAGGTTTTTATGACGGGCTGACGTTTCACCGCTATGAACCCGGTTTTGTGATTCAAGGCGGCGACCCGCTCGCCAATGGCACCGGCGGTCCCGGTTATAACATTCCGCCCGAAATCAAACGGACACATCCGGCAGGCGCGCTCGCCATGGCGCGACGCAACGGTCCGCCCGAAACGACGCCGTCCTCCGGCAGTCAGTTTTATATTACGCTGGAAGCCACACCGAACCTCGACGGCGGTTATACATCCTTCGGTCAGGTCACTCCCGAATCCATGAACGTGGTCTTGCAAATCCGTCGCGGCGACGTCATCAGCAAGATCATGATTGAGGAAAAATAGGGCGCGTGAAGAAATTTACACCGTATGGCGAGCCGGTGATTTTTAGCGGACGCGGCAATCGCCCGCTTGCGCAGAGTATCTGCCAGCAGCTCGAAATGGAGCTTGCCCAAGCCGACATTCACGATTTCGAAAATGAAAACATTTTCGTGCAGCTGCATCGGAGCGTGCGCGGGCATGACGTGTTTTTGATTCAAGGGTTGGGTCCCCCCGTGAACCGCAACGTCATGGAGCTCTTTATTTTTCTCGAAACGCTCAAACGCTCGTCTGCGGGACGCATTACGGCGGTGCTGCCCTTTTACGCGTACGCGCGCAGCGACAAAAAAGATATGCCGCGCGTGCCAATTACCGCGCGCTTGCTGGCAGATTTGATTGTCACCTCCGGCGCGGATCGTTACATCACGGTAGATTTGCACGCGGGACAGATCCAGGGCTTTTTCAATATCCCGGGCGACGAACTTCAGGCGTATCCGATCATCTCGGATTACCTCAAAGGGCTGGAGCTGCCGAACCCCGTAATCGTTTCCGCCGATTTAGGTTTCGCCAAAAAGGCGCGCAACCTGGCTGCCAAACTGGACGCCCCGCTCGCCTTTGTCGAAAAGCGCCGTATTTCGGGTCAAGCCGAAGCGTTGACCGTCATTGGCGACGTCGCGGATAAAAACGTCGTTTTGGTGGACGAATTGGTCGAAACGGCAGGAACGATTACGGAAGCGGTGGGGTTGCTAAAACGGAGCGGCGCAGCGTCCGTAAGAATTGCCTGCACTCATGCAACTCTAGTAGGGCAAGCCAAAGAACGGTTGGAAGCAAGCGGCCTTGCCGAATTCATTTGCACCGATACGGTGGACATTCCCGCAGACAAACGCTTGCCCAATTTCAAAATTCTCTCCGTCGCGCCCTTGCTCGCGGGCGTCATCGAACGCACCAACAAAGCCGAGAGCGTGGGCGAGTTTGTAGGCGACACACTTGATCTGTGAGTGTGTCGCAAAGATACATTAGATTTGTAAACAAGGGAAGGTAGACAAGCAAACAAGTAGACAGGTAGAGATGGAAACGGGTAAACAAGTAGACAGGTAGACAAGTAGACCTGTTTACCTGTTTACCGATTTACCTGTTTACCTATCGCACGTTCATGCTCAAAAATCTCTATTACAAGATCACCGGCGACCCGAACGAAAAAGAAATCAAAGCGCTGGAACCGCTGGTCCAAAAAATCAACGCGCTCGAATCCGCGTTCGAGAAATTGTCCGACGACGAATTGAAAGCAAAAACGGACGAGTTTCGCGCGCGCTTTCATGAAGCGGTGGACGAGGAACGTCAAGCGTTCGCCGATTTGCGTAAACACTGGCTCGACGAAGCGGACGATAAAGAACGCAAGTCGCTCGAACTCCAAGTGACGGCGCACCAAAAGAAATTGCTCGACCACGAACAGGCGACGCTGGACGAACTCCTGCCCGAAGCTTTCGCCGCCGTGCGCGAAGCATCCAAACGCGCCAACCATCAGCGCCACTTTGACGTGCAATTGATGGCGGGCATCGTTTTGCACGACGGCAAAATCGCGGAAATGAAAACGGGCGAAGGCAAAACCCTCGTCGCCACGCTGCCGTTGTATCTCAACGCGCTCGCGGGGCGCGGCGCGCACCTCGTCACGCCGAACGATTACTTGTCGCGCGTCGGCGCGGGCTGGATGGGCGGCGTGTATCTGCGGCTCGGCTTGAGCACGGCGGTTATTTCGCACGAATTCGCCGGGATCTATAATCCAAATTTCAACGATCCCAATCCGCACGGCGACGACCGCTTGAATCACTTTATCCCCGTCGCGCGGCGCGAAGCGTATCACGCGGACATTTTGTACGGCACCAACAACGAATTCGGTTTCGATTACTTGCGCGACAACATGGTGGTAGATCTGTCGCAAATGGTGCAGCGCGAATTGCACTATGCCATCGTGGACGAAGTGGATAACATTTTGATTGACGAGGCGCGCACGCCGCTCATCATTGCGGGGCCTGCCGAAGAATCCTCGCGCGAGTACCAACACTTTGCCTCCCTCATGCCGCGCCTCATTCCCGACGAGGATTACACGATTGACCACAAATTGCGCGTCGTTTCGCCGACCGAATCCGGCATCGAAAAAGTGGAACGCGCGTTAGGCATTCCACCCAACAAGTCGCTGTACGATGCCGATTATTCCGAGCTCACGTCGTATTTCGACAACGCGTTGAAAGCGCACGCCTTGTTCAAGCTCGACAAAGATTACGTCGTGCGCGACGGCGAAGTCGTCATCGTAGACGAGTTCACCGGACGTTTGATGTTCGGGCGGCGTTATTCGGAAGGGCTGCACCAAGCCATCGAAGCGAAAGAAGGCGTCAAGGTGCAGCGCGAATCATTGACGCTCGCGACGATCACGTTCCAGAATTATTTTCGCATGTATCACAAACTCGCGGGCATGACGGGCACGGCAAAGACCGAAGAAGAAGAATTCGGCAAAATTTACGCGCTCGACGTGGTCGTGATTCCGACGAATTGTCCGATGATTCGCGAGGACGATTCGGATGTCATTTACAAAAACGAAGAATCGAAATACAAAGCCGTCGTCCAAGAAATCAAGGAAATGAATGAAGCGGGACGCCCCGTGCTCGTCGGCACTACTTCGGTGGAACATTCCGAAATGTTGGCGAAAATGCTGGACCGCAAAGGCGTCAAGCATGAGGTCCTCAACGCCAAGAATCACGAAAAAGAAGCGACGATCATCGCGCAGGCGGGCAAACCCGGCGCGGTCACCGTCGCGACGAACATGGCAGGGCGCGGCGTAGACATTTTGCTTGGCGGTAACGCCGAAGGCATCGCGCGCGAAGAATTACGCAAAAAAGGCGTTGACCTTGCCAAACCCATCGAGCCGGAATTGTGGAACGACGCATACACACGCGCCCTCGCGCAAACCGAAAAAGAAAAAGAAAAAGTGGTCGAACTCGGCGGCTTGCACGTCGTCGGCACGGAACGGCACGAAGCGCGCCGCATTGACAATCAGCTGCGCGGGCGCGCGGGGCGTCAAGGCGATCCCGGTTCGTCGCGTTTTTATGTTTCGCTCGAAGACGAAATCATGCGGCGCATGGGCAACAAGGGTTTGCTCGAACGCGTGTGGCAAGACGACGAGATGGTGATAGACCTGCCGCTCGTCGCCAAAGCCATCGAGCAATCGCAAATCAAAATGGAAGGTTACAACTTTGATCTGCGCAAACATTTGCTCGAATATGACGACGTCATCAACAAACAGCGCGAAGTGATTTACGGGCAGCGCCACAAAATTTTGGAATCGTCCAATTTGCGGCCGCTCGTGTTGGACATGCTGCACGACGAAATCGCGTCGCTGGTCTCGACGCTCGCGGCGGGTAATTATTTGGCTCGTAATCGAGCCGACGAGGAATGGGATTTACCGGCGCTCGCGAACGAAATTCGCAAAATGTTTCCACTGCCCAACGAGGCGCCGACCGAATGGGAAACCATGACGCCGCCGCAAATCGAGGATCAACTCTATGCTTTGGTGGAGCGTGAATACGCGGAAAAAGAGGCGCAGCAAGGCGAAGGGGAATCGCGTTTGCTCGAACGACTCGTGATGCTGGATGCCATTGACAAATTGTGGGTGCGGCATTTGACCGCGTTGGACGAATTGCGCGGCGGCATCGGTTTGCGCGCCATCGCGCAGCAAGACCCGCTGGTCACGTTCAAGCGCGAGGCATTTGGCATGTTCGAGCAATTGACCGGCGAAATCAAGAACGCGATTACGCACACGATCTTTCACGCGCAATTGCAGCGCGTCCCGCAGCGGCGGTCGCGGCCGATGCAAGAAACGCGCGAGCACGACGAGCAAACGCGCAAAGCCGCCCCGCAGAAAAAAACCTTTCTCAAAGTCGGGCGCAACGAACGCTGTCCTTGCGGCAGCGGCAAGAAATTCAAAAACTGCCATCAGGGGCGCGAGAACGAGCTGCTTGCTATGCTGGGCAGCGCGCAAGGGAAACGCTGATGGACAAGACATTCGAATGGGATTCGAGCAAAGCAGCGCAGAACATAAAGAAACATCGCATCTCGTTTGAAGAAGCGGTGACGGTTTTGCAAGACCCACTCGGCTGGACGTTTTTTGATCCAGATCATTCGGATGATGAATCGCGTTTCATAACCATCGGCATGTCTGAGCGTCGGCGTCTGTTATTTGTCGCGCACACGGATCGCGAAAATCGTGTTCGCATTCTGAGTGCGCGACGAGTAACGCCACGCGAGCGAAAAATGTATGAAGAAGAAAACTAACACGCGGATCGAAACCGACGAATTGCGTCCTGAATACGATTTGTCAAAACTCAAGGGGGGCGTGCGGGGCAAGTACGCCAAACAAATGGGGAGTGGTTTTACAGTCACTATTCATCACGCAGGGGGCAAACAAAGAATCAAGAAATTTGGAGCGCGCCAAGACGTTGTTGTCCTCGACCCGGATTTACGTGACTACTTTCCCGATTCAAAAGCAGTCAACCGAGCCCTACGCGCGCTAGTACGAATTGCCGACAAGCAAGTGAAAAAGACGGCGTAACAAAAATCGGGCGCAAGACCCGTGTCCTTGCGGCAGCGGCAAGAAATTCAAAAAATGCCACGCGGGATGCGAGAGCGAACTGTTGGCGCTGATGGGCAGTGCGGCAGCCAAGAAATAAAAATTGGGTGTAAACTATGGGCGACGAAAATTTTCGTCACCCGTTTGCTTTGTGAATTTTGGAGGCAACTGTGCGTTCACCGTTTCCGGGAATGGATCCATATTTGGAAGACCCTGATGGGTGGCGCGGCTTTCATGCGCGACTCATTGTTACAATCAGCGATCAACTGACTGCGCGGGTCGCACCCAACTTTATTGTGGATATTGAAGAACGTGTGGACATTATCGAGTTTGGCGTACCAAACAAACGCTTTATCGAGCCAGATACCTACGTCATTTCAAAACCCGTGCGCAAGCTCCGCGAAGCCGCTATTGGCACAATCACACCGGCAACGCTTGTCGAACCCTTCAGCACCGAACGAGTTGTCGAACGTTACATTGAATTGCGCGACGCCAAAACGCGCGAAGTGGTGACAGTCATTGAAGTGCTTTCGCCTACCAACAAAGCGGAAGGCAAAGGCAGTGAGACATTTCAAAACAAACGCGAGAAGGTCATGCACTCGAACGCGCATTGGATTGAGATTGATTTATTGCGCGGCGGAGAACGATTCAAACTGGTTGCGGGACAAAGTGATTACATCGCACTGCTCAAACGCGCCCATATCGAACACCCCTACGAAGTTTGGTTTTTCAATCTCCGCGACAAAATGCCCACCATCGCCGTGCCGCTGCGTCCGCCATTCCAAGACGTGCCGCTCGATTTGCAAGTCGCGTTCGATGTGACCTACGAACGCGCGCGCTATGCGGACAGCGTGGATTATGCCGTCGAGCCACCGCCGCCGCCGCTGAGAGAAGAAGATGCCGCGTGGGTGCGAGAACGCGTGCGCGAGTGGATGAACGCGCGCAGAAAAGAATTGCCAGCGGATAGGCAAAGCGGATAAGCGGATGCCGCGCGAGCATCTAGCTTTGCTCTAAATCCAACAGATCCCCAAAATGCATACACCCGTCACCCGCGCCCTCGACGCGCAACACATCCCCTATCGCGTCTTTCAACATCCTGGTCCCGTCGAATCGCTCGGAACAAGCCGCGCGCGAGCGCGGACAGTTGCCCGAACAAGTGATCCGCAGCATCGTGTTTCGTTTAGCGCAAGACGAGTATGTGATGGTCTTGATGGCAGGCGCGACGCAGGTCAATTGGGGGGCGCTGCGCAAATATCTCGGCGTCTCGCGCATCACGATGGCAAACGCGGGTGAATTACACGCGGTCACGGGATACGAAATCGGCGCGGTGTCGCCGTTCGGTCTGCCCAAACCCATGCGCGTGATTGCCGACCCGAGTGTGTTTACGCCCGACGAGATTTCCGTCGGTTCCGGCGTGCGCGGCATCACGGTGATCATGTCCAGCGCCCAATTGAAACGCGCGTTGGGGAACACCGAAATCGTCGCGTTGGGGGACCTGAGGTAAGCGCAATGAAAGAATATCCGAAATCCATTGATCGCCTGCACTCTGCCAAAATTTCCCACTTGGA
>JACQWQ010000047.1 GCA_016209205.1 Chloroflexota bacterium | reverse complement strand
GATGAACCTCACCACCAGCCCCTCTCCTACAGAGGGGAGCACCTCTCCCCCAACCCCTCTCCTACAAAGAGAGGGGAGATGAACCTCACCACCAGCCCCTCTTTCTTCACATGGTTCAGGAGAGGCACTACAAGGCGAGGGGAGATGTAATGTATTACTGCGGCGCGACTGCTTTGGCGAGATGGAACGTGAACCAGCGTGAGCGCACACATTCACCATCACGGCACGCCAAGACACGCCACACATAAGTCTTGTCGAGTTTGAGTTTCTTGGTCGTCGCCTGCGAAACGGTGAGGTCGGTTTGTTTGTCGGCAAGGCGTCCTTTGGAATCCTTCTGACGCACAATGACCGTCCAACGCGTGGCGCATGCGTCGTCGCTCCAATCCAATAACACCTGCCCGGCATTTACGGTTTCGTCATCTTGCGGTGCAATCGCGTTGTATTGTTATCCGGGTCATCGTTCAACTCGAAGAAATAATACAAAATCGTCGGTTGCGTTCCGACGGAAATATCCGCATACCACCAATCGTAAGTTACTTCGTCGGTGTCAAACCCACCATCCCAAGCCATGTTGTAGTACGTTTCGCTATTGGCGCGGTCATTCCACACACGCACCCGCGCGCTGTTCAAGTCTCCCTGCGCGACACGCAAACGAAGCTTTACTGTGTTATTGGGCGTGGTTGGACCGACGACGGAGCGATAGTTCGAGTCGAACGTATCGTGGAGAACTTCGCTCCATCAGATATTACAGTCAATGCCTGCGCCGCTCGGGCGGGCGTTGACCAGTGACATGCTGTCTTGGGTGCGCGAAGCGCTAGAGACGATATGAGGTGAGGCGAGTAACATACAGAGGTTGGCGACGCGCGTTCGGCGTGTGCGCCAACCGAGTGATCCACGAATAACACCAATCGCACTAATTTTAATTCGTGTTATTCGTCGCGCGGAGTTCGCGCAATTATTCGTGGATCAGCAGGATACCGCACAAACCAAAGGCGAATATCCGCGCGAGGGAACGAATCGTAAAACGTTGCATCATTGCATCTCCTGAAAAGGGGTTGAATGGTGAAGACTAGAGAAAGACCTTCGAGGTTTTTACCGCGAACGCCGAAAGCTACACAAGCGGTTAAAAACCTCGAAGGTCTTGCGCCCCAACCCACCCTTGTTACTTGACCGGCACACTCAAACATGCCAACTCGGTGCCCGAGCTGCCGACGATGCAAGAATTCACTGCCGTTACAGCCCCCTGCCCGCCGACGGATTGCAATTGCTGAATGACATATTTCACAAAGCCCGCAATGATGTTCGTGCTGGCGCGATTCGTGATCGGCTGATTGCTGCTGTTGTAGCCCATACTTTGAATCGAGGCGGGCGCGTCTTCGCCATTCCAGTAATAATTCACCATGACCTTGAATTCCCCTTTGGATGATTTTTCCACCTGAATTTCGCGGAGCTGATTCGGATTCGGCGGCGGCGGAGTCGGCGTAGGCGGCTGCGGATAATTAACAGTGATGGTCACTTGGGCTTGCGCGGTATTGCCTTGACACCACGCGGTCAAATAGTACGTCGTCGTTTGGTTCGGTTGGACCTGCGTTTGTCCGGGCGTAGGCACACCGCTGCCGCCGTCAAACTGGGAGCTCAATTGCACATAATCGGCATTGCCAACCGCGCCCCACGACAAGAGCGAAGCTTGCCCGTTATTGATCGTAGTTGGATTTGCCGAGAAACCATTCAACACCGGCGTGCCGCTGCACGTGGGACCGCCCTGGACATTTACCGTGATCGGCGTTTTGGCTTCATTCGCTCCACACACGCCGACGATGTAATAGGTTGTCGTTTGGGTCGGATTCACTTGCTGCGAACCGGGAGTGCCGATGCCGGCGCGATGACCGCCCGGATATTCCAAATACGCGGCTTGGGCATTGCCGACGAGACCCCAATACAACGTTGTGATTTGTCCGGGGTAAATCGTCGGCGGGTTGGCGTACGCGTATTGGATGTACGGCGTGCCGTTACAGCCCTGCGCATTCGGATGCACGTCCGGCGCGATGGCAACGGATGGAATATTGGCTGGCACAGCCGACGCGGCAAAGGCGCGCGCGCCTTGCGCGACAAAAATAACAACAAGAACGATCAGTACGAATGAGAACGCGATTTTGGTGCGAGTCATCAATCCTCCTGGAGAATGGGAAAGTGACGTTTGACGTTTGACGTTTGACATTTGACGTTTGACGGGTAACCTTATTTATTTCCGCGCCGATTCAAATCATAGATCAATTGCAGCCCGCGCAGTGTGAGCGGCTCGTCCATCACATCCACCAAATGCGATTCGTGCATCACGAGCGAAATCTGTTCGCCCGTTGCAATCACGCGCGCGTGACTGCCCAATTCTTTTTTGAAACGCGCGACCATGCCTTCGATCATACTGACATAGCCGTAAATCAATCCCGACCGCACGGCATTGATCGTATTTTTGCCAATCGGGTCCGGCGGATCGGGCGGCGCTAATTCCACGCGCAGCAATTGCGCGGCGGAACGAAACAGACCTTCCGCGCTCACATTCAGCCCCGGCGCAATCGCAGAACCGATGTATTCGCCTTCGGCATTCACCGCGTCGAAAATCGTGATCGGCGAAAAATCAATCACGATGGCGGGCGAGCCGTGCAACGTTTTCGCGGCGAGCGCGTTGGCGACGCGGTCCGAACCCACTTCGCGCGGATTGTCGGTGCGAATTTTTACGCCGGTCTTGACGCCGGGACCGACGACGAGCGGCGTCCAACCAAATTGCGCGCGGCACAATTCCGTAAACGTAGGAATCATCGGCGGCACGGAGGATGCGAGGACGCCGCCGCTGAATTGATACGCGCCGTCCGTTTGGCGCATCAGCGTATTCAACAACACCGCGTATTCGTCGGGTGTGCCTTCGACGCGCGTGGAAATGCGCCACGTCGCGCGCAGCGCGCGTTCCTCGAACACGCCGAGATTGATGTGCGCATTCCCGATGTCAAAGACGAGGAGATGTGACACCATTCATTCCATTTCTTCGTTCCTCAGAATGACATTGCTTTCACGCCGCCGAGCGTCTGCGCCAATTTCACGCCGCGCACAATCGCGTCTGCCACACATTCCGCCGCGGCGTGCCCCAGCGTCGTCACATCGCTCGCGCCGCGCGCGCCGCTCGCCAAGACGAACAGCGTGTCGCCGTCAAACAGTGTATGCGAAGGACGCGTGGCGCGTGCAATGCCATCGTGCGCCATCCGCGCGATGAGATTGGCTTGTTCGACCGTTAAGGTCGCATCCGTCATCACGACGCCGATGGTCGTATTTTGGAGCAAGCTGTCTTGCGTAGGCGCGCCATTCAACAACAGCGCGCTGCTGTCCGCCCACGCGCCGTCGTCCTTGCGCGCCCCACCCACAATTTGCCCGGTAGATGGATCGATCACATCGCCCAACGCATTCACTGCCACGAGCGCGCTGACGGTCACGCCATTCTTCAAACTGCGCTCGCGATAGCCAATGCCGCTCTTGGTCGCGTGTTCCATGTCGCGCAGTTTGCCAATCGTCGCGCCGGTGCCCGCGCCGACGTTGCCTTCGTCAATCGAATCATTGCGCGCAAACAGACACGCTTTGAAACCATTCGCCGCGTTGGGGCGAACATGCGCATTGCCAATCGCCAAATCAAACAACACCGCGCTCGCCACAATCGGCACGCGCGCGATGCCGACATCATAACCGATGTTTTGGCCTTCCAAGTATTGCGCGACGCCCGTTGCCGCATCGAGTCCGAACGCGCTGCCGCCAGCCAACACAATCGCGTGCGCGCGTTCGATCAAATGCCCGGTACCCAATAATTCTGTTTCACGCGTGCCCGGCGCGGGACCGCGCACGTCCACACCGCCCACCGCGCCGTCACGCGGCGCGAGCACGACGGTGCAGCCCGTGATGTTTTCCAAATCGGTGTAATGCCCGATGCGAAAATCGGTGATCAACTACTATTTCCTTTTGTTCGGTGTATAATCACGCGCGTGAATACAGCGTTTTTAATTTTGGTCGCCGCGCCGTTGGGCGTGTATCTCATCGCGCTCATCATGGCGACGCGCGATTTGGGCGCGGGTGAAACTGCGGACGAAACCGGCGCGCCTGTGGCGACGGACGGCCTTCCTGCGACAGAATCAGCGCAGGAGGCAGAATTTGAAGCGGTGCACACAGTCGCGCCCGTACAAGAGCTGACGTCCAATGAACCGCTAACCGGGCTACCGCAAACCCCAGCCCAAAGCGAAACTACCGTCGAGAAAAACGAAACGCCGGTCACTGCCGAGAGCGAAACTATTTTACCCGAATCCGCGTCATCCGTAACTAGCCAACCTGACGACGAAACTTTGGAACCGGACCAAGAACCGCTAGGTCCACTCGAATTTCCCTCCAAGGGTTCGCCAAAATACGCGTTCGATTATCGCGGGCGCTTGTGGGTCGAAAAAAAGCGCAAGAGCTTTTTCCGCCAATTGCGCCGCCCGCAAATACCGCCGGAGGAACCCGGTTAGTGCGATGGTGCAATAGTGCGATAGTGCGATAGTAAGATAGTGCGATGGTGCAATGGTTAGTCGTCGTCGCGTTTGGATTTGCCGCGCAAGTGGTTGATCATGCCATTGATCAATCGTTTGGCTTCGGTTGCCACGTCGTATGCAGTTTGCCTTTCCTGTTCTGTGATGTAACTACGGTCTGTCGCAAGATAGAGTTCTGACTGGACCTCGCTCGCGGAACGTCGCGACATTTTCAAGAAGCGAATGAATTCCGGTTTCGACCCCGAATCAAATCCTTCTGCGATGTTGTGCATCACCGAACCGGCAGCGCCTTGCAATTGACCGCGCAAGCGACCATCACGCGAGAATTTGGGGCGTTCGGTCAAATCATAAACCGCATTGGCAAGCACACGCGCCTTTTGCCAACAAAGCAAGTCCTCGAATCGTTCAATTTTCGACAATGTGCCGCCTCCATGATTGAATTCCCCCACTATCGCACTATCGCACGATTGCACTATCGCACTACCGCACCATCGCACTATCGCACTATCGCACTAACCACCAACACCCCCGTCAGCACGATCAACACTATCGTCAGTCCCCACCCCAATACATTCACAAACAGTGAATTGACGTGCTTGCCCATCAAGCGTTTGTTGTTCGCCAGACGCAGCATGAGAACCAACAGCACGGGCAGCAAAATACCGTTCAAGAGATAGACATACACAAAAATCTCAAAGAGCGGCAGCCCCGGAATCAACGCCACCAGCGCGCCAATCACAATCAACGCGGTATAGATGCCGTAAAAAATCGGCGCATCCTCGGTTTCTTGATTGACCCCACGTTCCCAACCGAACGCTTCACAAATCGCGTACGTCGTCGAGAGCGGCAAAATCGAAGCGGCCAGCAGTGACGCGCCCAACAATCCGACGCCAAAAAGAATTTCCGCGAGCGGACCTGCTATCGGCTGCAAGGCCTGTGCGGCTTGTTCCGCCGATTCGATTTGCGTCACGCCATTGAGGTGCAGCGTCGCGCCCGTGGCGACGACGATGAAAAACGCAAAGGCGCCGCTGAGCAAAACGCCAATCACCGTTTCCCAAAACACCAGTCCATATTCTTCGGACTTGGTGCCCTTGTCGAGCGTCGTCGCCGAAAGCGTAAACTGCATGTACGGGCTAATCGTGGTACCGATGACCGCAATCGTCAGCAGAACTGCATCGGCGGTCGGTTCCATCGAAGGAATCAATGTGCCGCGCACGACCGCACCCCAATCCGGATTCACCACAAAGGCAGAAACGATATAGACGCCCAGCACGGCAGAGAGCGCGAGGAAAATTTTTTCGGCAACGCGATAATTGCCGCGCGCGACAATGTACCAGACGGCGACGGCGGCGATGGGCACGCTGAGATAGCGCGAGATGCCGAACAATTCACTCGCCGCGGCGATGCCGACAAATTCGCTGATGGTGACCGCGCTGTTGGCAATAAACAAAGTCAACATCGCGAATGCGGTTACGCGTACGCCGAACACTTCACGAATCAGGTCGGCGAGACCTTTGCCGGTCATGACGGTCAAACGCGCGGTCATTTCCTGGACGACGACCAAGCCGACGACGACGATGACGAGCGCCCAGAGGAGTTGATAACCATATTTTGCACCGACGACCGAATAGGTGCCAATGCCGCCCGCGTCATCGCCTGCAATTGCCGAGACGAGCCCGGGACCGAGAATCGCGAGAAATGCCAAAAGGGAGGCGCGCGGAAACACGCGACGTTTGGTGCGCCCCGTCTGAAGCGCGGCGCGTCGCGAGAAGAGCCGATGTAACGTGTTCCGCAGCTGCATGAGAGGTCGGCGCCTCACTCCTCACCCCCTTTGCCCCCTCTCCCCTCTCCCAATCGCAGTTCAGTTGGGAGAGGGGAGAGGGGGTTGGGGGAGTGGGGTGAGGTCCTATCGGAATAGACGCGGGAGTTTCACTTTCCATTCTTGCGGCAAGATCATTTCCAGTGCATCGTCGGCTGTGACAATGCCTTGCAGTTGATTGTCTTGATTCACAACCGGGACAGCCAAAAGATTATATTTAGCAATTTCTTCCAACACCTCGTCGCGCGGCGTGTCCAGTTCCACATACACCGGATCGGCGTGCATGATCTGTTCAATCGGCGTCGCGGGCTGCGCGAGAACCATGTCGCTCAGCGAGCAGACCCCCAACAATTTACCTTCCGCGTCGAGCACATAGACGTAATAAATCGTTTCCGCTTCTTGCGAATCGGGGTCATTGCGCAAGCGTTCCAGCGCCTCGCCGACCGTGAGGCCTGGCGGGACACTGACGTAATTGTTGGTCATCAAACCGCCCGCGGTGTCTTTTTCGTGGACCAGCAATTCCTCAACGTCTTGGCGATCCTCTTGGTCCATCAAATTCAAAACCGCTTGGCGTTTTTCGGGTTCCAATTCGTTGAGCAAGTCCGCCGCTTCGTCGGGTTCCATCTCTTCGACAATATCCGCCGCGCGTTCTTCGGGAAAGGACTCGAGCACCTCCGCTTGGAAATCGGTCTCCAATTCCATCAACGTATCGGCAATCTTTTCGTCGCCCAAATCGCTGATCAATTCGCCCGCCATGCGCGGACCGACATCTTCCAAAATTTCGGCAATGTCCGCCGGATGCAATTCTTTCAGACTCTGGCGCGGCACGTTGACGCGCACGCCTTTGTCGGGCAAAAACGAAAGGTCGGACCACGAAACCGCGTTGTTTGGAATCTGACGGGCAAGGCGTTCGGCAATGCGCTCGACAAACTCTTCGACGCCCAAACGCCGTAGCAAGCCACGCCCGCCAATATCCACGTTAATCAAACGATAATCGCTGCCGATGCGTCCGAGTTCCAAATCATTCACGCGCACCATCCGGTGGTCTTCGACGTCAATCACTTGCCGGTCCAACACATCGCGCGAGAGGAAAATTTCGCGTCCGCTTTCTTGGTACGCTTGCGGCTGTGTTTGCAAGACAATGATGCTGCCCGCCAAATCTTCGGTGCCGAGCCACGCAAACAATTTCGGCTGTTCCTCGCTGCCCAATGCCAACGCGACCACGCGCGGGTATTCCGATATTTCATCCGGCAAGATGAGCAAATCGTTCAACCGTCCTAACGTGTTGCCGCGATGGTCCCGCACCGCGCGCCCGATCAATTCAGAGAGGTATGCCATTTTCGCGCGTAGGGGCGATGCGATGAATTCTATCGCCGCATTCACATTCACAATTGCGACTCGCTTCGCGGACGCGTTTGTGAATGCTTCGCTCCTACTGACCGCGCCATTTTACTCCGCAGAAAATAAAAAGCAAGGGGCAACATGATTTTAGATTTCAGACTTTTGAATTATGATAGGCACGTACTCCAATGATCCCTAGTGAAATTCTTGCACAAAAAACAAGAATTTTCCCACCGCGAATCTTCGCGAATCTACGCTAATTTTTTCTGTGCCGATTCGCGTAGATTCGCGTAGATTCGCGGTTAACCTGTTTGGTTTCGGCTTGTCCGAGTTAGGGAGCAAGCGATCAAATACTGATTGACCGCGGACCGATACGCATTGATTGATTGTGACAATCCAATTATACTTGCGCCCATGCGCCTCAAAATACGGACAATGTCGGACATCTATCATTTCAAGGGCTTTATCCGCGATGTGAAATACAAAACTCACCTTGACGAGTCCTTGGCGATATACGATTTTCAGGACTTTGACATCAATCATGCCAAGGGCTGCGGGTTGGTGAAATTTGCTGCCGGGCAGATTGGTTACTCGAAATGGATCTCACCCAAGCGAACGCGTAGCTATCCGTTTGAACGTCTCTACAATACCTACAATTCGCCCATGCGTTTGACGGTAATTCCGATTCTCGAAGATGAAGGCCTTGATGGCGACTTGGACCGGCTTCAGTACTCGACCGTATCTTGGATGAACTTGCTAAATGTATATATTGTTTTGGGCTACTATGCCAATGCTCGCAAAAACATGAGCATGTTACAAAGTCATCGTAACAAACTGACCGGTCAGAAACTTGATGCGACATTAGTTCATGCACAGATGGCGGAAATCAGTCAATACAAGCAAAGCGCGTTGCATTGGAATCGAAGTTTGATCGAGGATCGTTTTGTTGAAATCTACCATAATGCGTTGGACCAGTACGCGGCAGTTGCCGAAAGAACTGGAGTAAGAATTCACGATCGCCAATTACAGGCCCTTTATCTCTCCAAGTTAATGCAAGACTTTGCAAGCTTCAAAGACATTTCCTTACGCGGTTCTCGCGGGGCAGCACTACGCGAAACTCGAACTGCACATGGCTTGGAGTATCTTGCTGATGGCAGCAAGGCAACATTTGAGATTGAGAATTATCTGGGCGGCATTTATTACTTGACGGCAGACGAAATCGTTCAAGAAGAGGACAAGTTCTTTATTCAAGAATCCAAGAATGCGACGCGTGGCTTTTTGCCTTCAGTTGCTGACATTAAGGATGGACTATTCAAACTCATTCTGTTTTCCAATTTGGATACGCTGATGCTGAATGACCGACACATAGAATTTGGGACACGCCTGAAACTTACAGGAATGGATGTCCGAGGTTCTATTCGCTTTCCCTGTGCCGGGCGACCATTGCAAAACTTTGTTGACGCGAATCTTCAACACATTTCAAAGCGTCAAAGAGTAATTCTTGAAAGACTGAATTTGGAAGCAACCAATAATCGGAATTTGGAAATCGAGATCGCGGGGAATCGTTAAAGTGTCCTTGATTGTCAGCCCACTTCGTTATCCCGGTGGCAAATCGCGCGCGCTTGGTAGAATCGCGCAACAACTTCCCGCGCACTTTTCCGAGTATCGAGAGCCATTCGTCGGCGGCGGTTCGGTCTTTCTCTATTTGCGCCAAAAATTTCCCGACATCCCAATGTGGATCAACGACTTGAATTTCGATCTGTTTTGCTTCTGGAGTGAAGCGCAGCGCGATGCAAAAAGGCTCGCGGCAGCCGTGCAGCAAGTAAAAGAGAAAACAACGGACGGGCGTATTCTTTTTGAGACACTGCGCGGTCAAGTCGCAGCGCCGCTCTCGGATTTTGATCGCGCCGTGCGCTTTTTTGTCCTGAATCGCATTTCGTTCTCAGGAACGGTTGATTCGGGCGGCTATTCCGAAGGGGCATTTCGCGGACGCTTTACCAACTCTTCGATTACGCGCCTCGTGCGCCTCGGCACCCTTTTGGGCGATGTCAAAATCACGAATGACGATTACACTCGAATCATTGAAGCGCCCGGGCAAGACGTTTTTATTTTTCTCGATCCGCCGTATCTCACGGCGACCAAGTCGCGACTCTATGGTGTCAATGGAACGTTGCACACGTCTTTCGATCACAAAGATTTTGCTCAACAAATGCGCCGCTGTCCTTATCAATGGCTCATTACATACGATGACTCGCCGGAAATTCGGCGTGACTTTTCATTCGCTTCTCTGGACGCGTGGGAACTGCAGTACGGGATGAATAACTACAAACGCGATTTCGCAGCAAAAGGCAAAGAGTTATTCATCACCAATTACCCATTTCATTCACGCCGCGTCAAACAACTCCAGCTGTTCGAAAAGAAAAGCAAGTGGCAACCGTTCAAGACCCGACGACCGAAACGATTGACGGTACAACGTACGGCGGCTTGAAAGCATTGTGCGAACGCGCGGCGCAAACCGCGTTTCCAACCGGGGCATCCATTTTGCGTCTCGGGTATGTCGTTGGACCGCACGATCACACCGATCGGTGGACGTCTTGGATTCGGCGCGCATCACGCGGCGGCGAAATGCTTGCGCCCGGTCAACCGGAAATGCCAATTCAGTTTATTGACGCGCGGGATGTCGCTGCGTTCGCGCTGCACGTGACCGAGCAAGGAACGACAGGAACATTTAATACGACCGGACCCGCAACACGTTTGACGTGGGGCGAATTGTTCGAGACGGCAAAGCAAGTGGCACATGCCGACACGAGGTTTACATAGGTCAGTGAAGAATTCTTGAATCAGGAAGTGGAATCTGAAACGCTCCCAATGTTTGCGGCGATCAGAGCAGCAGGCGCTTTTACCTTTGACAATCGCCGTGCCATCGCGCAAGGTCTGACGTTTCGTCCGCTCGCCGAAACAATTCGCGACACGTTGAAATGGGATGCCGCGCACGGCAGACCAAAAGCAGGATTCCAGCCAGAGCAAGAAGCAGCGCTCTTGCAAAAATGGCACGCACGTCAAAACAACTTGTAAGGAGACAAGGAATGCCTACTCCACTCTATGAAGCCAAATCAGCAAAATTTCTCACACTCGACAAGGCGTTCTATGAACGCATCGGAAACGAAACAGCCGCACGTTCGCGCGTACTCGAGTTTGTCATTCCAATGCGCACGGGCAAAGCGTGGGAAGTTCGCGCGGGGCAAGTCTGCCGCATTGTCGCCGTACAAGGCGCGCAAGTCGGCGATTTGAATCTGTGGAATTTGCACAACCCCCGCGAGCGCTTTTGGGCATCGCGGACGAAACAATTGCACAGCGCGCACATGCGCGTGTACGATCGTTTCTGGTCAACCCTGCCGTACCTGCGTCCGATGGCGACGGTAACGGGTGACAGCATCCAATACGGTTACGACGAGGATGGCGCGGGCTGCCACGATTTATTGGGCACGCGCTGCGATCCGTACGTGCATAAAATGTTGACCGGCGAAGAGCTCGACTGCTGCTGCCATTCCAATCTCACGCGCGCGATTGCGCCGTACCGCCTGACCGAACTCGACGTGCATGACGTGTTGAACGTCTTCCAAGTCACAGGATTAACGGTGGAACGACACCAGTACTATTGCAAACCTTGTCCCGCGAAAAAGGGCGATTACTTTGAATTTTTCGCGGAAATAGATTTGCTGTGCGCGCTCTCGGCGTGTCCGCACGGCGACATGACGCTGCCGATTTGGGGACCACATGCCGTAGACCCGATTCAGATTTGTCGCCCACTCGGCGTCGAGGTGTACGAGGTGGACAAAAATTTGTTGGAGGGTTGGAGCGAACCCCGCGTCGCGGATTACGCGGGGCTGCGCGGGTTCAACATTCAAACGTAAACCCCAAGAGGCACTTGCAAAATCGCGGCAATGCAAGATCCCAAGGGTTTGCAAGCGATACAGCCAATGCGTCGCGCGGCGCGGCAAAAACACTTGGAGTCTCGCGCGCTCGCGTGATTTTGACAGACGCTTCGTTCCCGCCTATATTCGCCGCATTCAATTTCGCAAGGAGATGTGTAGAATGGCTATTCGACATTCAACGGCAGTGTGGAACGGCAATTTGACCGAAGGCGCTGGCACCATGACCATCGGCAAAGATTGGTACACCGGAACGTTTACGCGCGCCTCGCGGTTCGCCGACGGACAAGGCACCAATCCCGAAGAATTGTTGGGCGCGGCGCACGCGGGCTGTTTTTCGATGTATCTTGCCGCAATCTTGAGCAAGAGCGGTTTCACGCCAACGCAGATTCGCACGCAAGCCGAAGTAAGCATCGTGGATGGTCCCGTCATTGATCGCATCACACTCCACACACAAGCCAATGTGCCGAACGTAGACGAAGCAACGTTTCAAGACCATGTGACGCGCGCGAAAAAAGAGTGCCCCGTATCCAAAGCCCTGGCAGCGGTACCTGAGATTCAAGTCAATGCAAAATTAGTCAACTAAAAGAACGGGACGCAACTTGCGTCCCGTTCTTTTTGGAGTGCAAACCGCTGGTCGCGCTCCTGTATCAATCCTCCAGCGCGCCGATTTCTTTCAAGTAACGTTCCGTCCGCACAAAAAATTTTTCGCAATCGGCGACAATCTTTTCCGCTTTCTCTTGGGTAAAACGCCACGATTTGTAATCCGTGCCCTCGCGATACTTGCGGGAATGGTCAAAGATGGTACCGTATTCCGGCTCAAAGCGCTTTTCTTTGATAAAGTACTCATGGAACGCGGATTGGACGCCCGAGTGTTTCGCGCGCACGAGGTCCAACGTCAAGAGCACGGCAGTCGAGACCATGAATACGGCATAGTATCCCTGTGAGATCGCGCCACGATAACGACCAAGCCGCAACAGCTCTTGCGCCGTTTCAAGGTCTTCTTTGCCGTCTCCAAATTTCAGGCGGATCATGAGCTTGGCGTGTTCGTTCAATTTGAACCTCCGCTTGGGACCTTGATAGATCGCCGGCGTCGCACGGGGGGAAATCCGGCGCGGCGGCTGCGCGAGCAGATTGATGCCTTCGGACATCACACTGCGATAAATCGGCGAACGATGTTCGCGGTTCCACGCAAATTTTTCAGCGGTCATGGTCGTTCCGCCAAAGATGACGTTGTGCTCCAACTCTTTGGCGTACGTTGCTTGCTGGAAATGCTGCGGAAAATTCGGGTCGCGTCCGCGCGTGACGATGAGCAAATCCAGGTCCGATTCGTCCGTCGCATCCCCGCGCGCTTTCGAGCCAAAGAGAATTATTTTTTGGATTTCATCGGGAAATTTTTCGCGCAGACACGCCACATAATCCGCCAGCGCGGCGCGTTCCTCCGCGCGCAAATGTGAGAGGACGCCGCGCGCGGGAATGCGATACGTTGCCGCCAATTCTTTCACGCGTCGTGGCTTGCTCATTTCTCACCCACTCGATAAATCCCTGCCGCCATATACCCGACCGTATACTGCCCCGGCTCGGTGATGCCCGTCACTTCGCCCGAATTGGTGCGATAGAACACACGAACCGTGTTTGCGCCGTGCAGTTGTGCAGTCATGAGCGTCGTCACAATCGCCATGTCGCCGCACGCGCGGGGTTCGCCTTCGTTGACCATATAGTCAATCAGCGCGCCGATGTTGTATTCGACGATGAGGTTCTCAAACCCTTGATCGAAATACGTGACCGCGTCATAATTGTACAAGTGCGACAAATCGGAACTGGCGACGAGCAAGGTATCGTCCTGCAGCAGCGGCGCGAGCGCGTGACTCAACGCCTCGCATTCATTCCGTACGCGCACGCCAAAATGATAAAACGGGTGCGACATCATCACGGGCAGCAAGGAAAATTTCTTCAGCTGGCGCTGGAGAAACGGTACTTGTACTTCGAGCGAATGTTCGTGTTCGTGCGCGATCAAACTGACGGGTACCTGCGCGCTCAATTCCCGCGCCAAGCGCGTGTCCACCGCCACCTCGCCCAACGGCGTCTCATAAAGTTCCGCGCGGTTGATTGCCTGCGCGCCAAAATCCTGAAAATGACTCGGACCCAGGACGACGACGCGTTGGTACTCTGCGCCCGCGAGGTGCTGATACGCGTACGCGGCGGTCTGTCCCGAAAAGCGGTAGCCCGCGTGGGGCGCAATCAGCGCGACCAGTGTCCCGGCGGACGACGGTTGTTGCGCCACGTTCGCGAAAAATTCATCCAATAGAAAACGCAACTGCGCCGCGTCGCGGGGATACCAGCGATCGTCGGCGCAGACAGGATGCCGAATGATAGGCATGGATGCAGATAGCAGATAGCAGATGGCAGATAGCAGATCGCAAAAACGATTCTTGGCTATCGGCTATTTGCCATCAGCCATCGGCTAGGTCCGAAAACGATAGGTAATGCGACCCCGCGTCAGGTCGTACGGTGAGAGTTCGACACGCACGCGGTCGCCTAGCAAAATCCGAATGTAATACATCCGCATTTTGCCCGAAATGTGTGCGAGTACTTCGTGTCCCGTGTCGAGTTTCACGCGGAACATCGCGTTGGGCAGTGCTTCCGTAATCGTGCCTTCGACTTCGATGGTATCTTTTTGTTTGGCTTCTTTGGTCTTGACTGGTCTGCGAGATTTCGCCATAAAAATTCCTTGCTGGGTGGTGGTGGTGAGTTGGATTGTTAGTTGGTTGGTTGGATTGACCGATTCATTATACGCGCGAATAAACGAAGTGCCTAACATCAAACTGTCTAGAGGGACGGGCTGACTCGCGATTAAGTGGAATCCATTCCATATAATCCGCTCTACAGGGACATTATATGGAACGCGTTCCACCTAATTGCTTATATCTGGAATTCGCCTTACATCGCCTCCGCGACCAACTCGGCAATATCTTTACGCGCGACTTGTTCGTCCACACTTTTTGCCTTTGCGCCATCTTCCAACATCGTCATGCAAAACGGACACGCCGACGCGACAGTTTTCGCTTTCACGTCCATCACGTCTTGAATGCGCATGTTGTTGATGCGCTCACCGGTGTTTTCTTCGAGCCACATGCGCCCGCCGCCGCCGCCACAGCACAAGCCGTTAGCGCGCGAGCGTTCCATTTCGACGAGATTCTGAGAATTGGAGACGAGAGACTGGAGAATTTGACGCTGCGGGTCGTACACGTTGTTGTAGCGTCCGAGATAGCACGAGTCGTGATACGTGATCGTATCGGCGATCGTTTGTTTTGGATTGATTGCGCGATTGCCGATGAGTTCTGCAATCAACTGCGTGTGATGAATGACCTGATAGTTACCTTCAAATTGCGGGTATTCGTTCTTGATGGTGTTGAAACAATGTGGGCACTGCGTCATGATGCGTTTGAAAGACAGCGCCGAAAGATTTTCGACATTCTCCATCGTCGCCATCTGGTACAGATATTCATTGCCCAGACGCCGCGCGGATTCGCAGTTGCAGCGTTCCTCGCGCATCACCGCGAATTTTATCCCCGCCGCTTGCATGATCTTGACCATCGCCCGCGTGACTTTTTGATTGCGCGCGTCGTACGCCCCCGCGCAGCCAACCCAATACAGCACGTCGTACTCAACGCCCGGCTGCGCAAATTCAACGCCCAAATCCTTGATGCCGTCCCAGCGCGATGCCTTGGGCAAACCATACGGATTTCCCTGACGTTCCATCGAACTCATCGCCTTGTCGGACGGCGGCTGCGGCACGCCTTCGGTGAGCGTGAGATAGCGGCGCAAATCAATGATCGTCGAAAGTTGGTCAATTCCGACCGGGCACGCACTTACACACGCCATACACGTCGTGCAATCCCACAACTCTTGCGCCGAAATCGTGTCGCCGTGAATTGGGAGACGTTCCACCGGAACGTCTCTACGCATAAACGGCAAGATGGGCAGCATGAATTGCTTCGAATAGTCATGCAGTTTCACCTCGATCATTTTCGGCGAGAGCGCCTTGTTCGTTGACGACGCGGGGCACACGGCTTGGCAACGTCCGCAGCGCGTGCAGGCGTCAAAATCCAATACTTGCTTCCACGAAAATTCTTGAAATTTGCTTATGCCGAAGGTCTCGAGCTCTTCGATGTTGCGAATCGGCGCAATCGCATGCGGCGGCGATTTTTTGAAAAACGTATTCGTGGAACTCGCGAAAACGTGGAACCATTTCGACATGGGGAAATACGCGATGAGGAACAGCGTCAACCCGCCATGAAAGACCCACACGCCAAGATGCAAACCGAGCGCGATGTTTTCAGGTAACGGTCTCCACACATTCGACAGTAGATTGCCGACGGGGGAATACACTGCCCACCAAGGGGAGGGGTCCATCCACGCAATCCGCAGCGACTCGACGACAAAGCCCGTGAATACCAACAATGTAAACGAGCCGGTGACGAATAGATCGTCGTCGAAATGCAACTTGCCGTCTTCATAGCCCCACAAGCGGCGCGGTTTTTTCACGTAACGAATGTACAACGCAACGCACAGCGCGAGGAACGCCAGCAATCCGGCAATATCCAACACGAACTTGTACGCGAAATAAAATCCGCCGGTCAGCAAACGCGTGTGAAAAATAAGGCGAAAAATTTCCCAGTCGAGGGTGGCGAGCGCAGTGCCGATGAACAAAATGATCATGCCCCACATCAAATTCGCGTGCATGATGCCCGCGGGCTGATTTTCGGACACAACTTTTTTGGTCAGCACGCCAAAGGTAAAGAAATTGCGCAGGCGGTCGGCGAGATGCGCGCTGATTGCTTTAAAATCGAATTCGCCCTGCCCAACGCGCCACAGCGCGATATGACGATAGAACCCGTACGCGAAAATTAAAGCCGCAACGAGTCCGCCAACGTATAACGTGATTTGCAGCCAAGGGGGAATGTTCCAAAATGTGGGGCGACAGATAATGTCGGGGGGACAAAAGGACTCTTCAAACATCGGTGTTTGAGGCAAGTAGTAAACAGTTATCAGTTATCAGTCATCAGTCATCAGTGATCAGTCACTGGTCACTGATTACTGATCACTGCTCACTGATCACTGATTACTGATCACTGCTCACTGGTCACTGAACGTGGGGTGGTCTGATTGGGATTCGGCGGCGCAACCAACAATTGTTGTTTGGTAATGATGGCGCTGCGTCGGTCATAGTACGCCAATTCGTAGTCGTGTTCCAACACGATCGCGCCGGTGGGACACGCCTCTTCGCAAAAACCGCAAAAGATACAGCGCAACAGATTGATCTCGTACACTTCGGCGTAGCGTTCGCCGGGCGAATAGCGTTGCTCGTCCGTGTTTTCCGCAGGGCGCACATAAATGGCATCGGCGGGACACGCGGCGGCGCACAAGGAACAGCCGATACATTTTTCGAGACCGTTCGCGTGCCGTTTCAACTCGTGCCGTCCGCGAAAACGCGGCGGCACCGGTTTCTTTACCTCGGGATATTGATACGTGACCGGCTTGCTGACCATTTCTCTGCCGGTCGTCAACATCCCTTTAAGCAGAGCGAATACGCCTTCCAGCATCGTTACCTCGCAGTACGTTTATTTCAATCCTAAACGCGCGCGGACACATTTTCGAATTTCCCGCATAGCAGTCACACAATCTTTCGCGTCTGCTTGAGTAGCAGAGAATCCCGGATATAGGACTTTTTCATCAAAAGGCGCAAGCCGCTTGGCGAATATGGCGATATCCTTGAAACTTGGTTCAATTTTCGCGCACAAGCGATTTAGCGTGGGCAAATTCCACGTTATTTTAAGTTCAACATCGTGCTGAATGAGAAATGCCTTGAGATAAAAATCCGCGCACTGTCTTGCATAGAAACAAGTAGCGCCGTACAAGTTCGTCTTTGCCAAATCCCTATGTGCGACGCGATAGAAATCTTCGGCACTGGTTATCCAGTCGCGCAGGTATTTGCGCGTGGCTTTGGCTGCAAATTCTTGCTCAATTTGACGCCGTGTCATTGTTGACTTCAATCTCAGTAATTGTATTGCTGAAAATTCTATACAACCAACTCTGGAATTCACTTCTGCTGGTCTGCGAATAGTTTTTATCTTCTCCTGATCTCTACAACTGCGCCAACTGCTTCTAGCTGCCGCTTTATCTCTTGTGCCTGTCCGATTGGGATATCCCTACATAGAATGACTGGAGCAGACTCAATAAGCTGCTTCGCTTCAGCCAAGCCAAGGCTTTTCTTGTGATCGCGGACTATTTTGATTACTGGGATCTTTTGCGCTCCAGCACTCCCAAGTACGATGTCAAATCCAGACTGCAATCCAGCTGAGTTCGCCACGGTAGGATTAAAAGACTCTTCGCCAATCCAATATCGCTTGATGAGCCGTTCCAATTCAGAACCGTCTATCAGTTCAATCGGTTTGCCTTCTGCAAACTTTTCTGCACCAGCGGTGAACCTTGATGTACAGATAATAATTCCTTTCATCGCTCTCTCGTGATCTACTACACCCACCAACTCACGCACAATAGGTTCGCCGATGGAACCTTGATATCGCTTACACTGCACAAGTACACGTCCACGCAAAAGAGGTTGTTTCAATTCGGCAATTACATCAACCCCCCCGTCTTGAGAAGGTTTAGTAACTATGGTCTCAAAACCCATTTTTGCCAAGAGACCTCCAACAAACTTTTCAAAATCATATGGGGGTAAACTCTTCAAATATTCAATTACTTGTTGGTAAATTCGATTGCAGTCTTGTCCTTTTCTGTCAATTTATAGTAGAACCGAAGAGGAGCATTGCAATCCCATAAAATCTTAGCAACGATCCCACTCTGATCTAGCACGACGCCTTGTAGTTTCATACCGCGCAACTTGACTGCAACTTCGATACCAGGCAACAGAAGATGCCCGAGTTGATCGTACTCGGTATCACTCAATTTCCCAAAGTTTTCAGGAGCGGTGATGTCTTTTCTACTTGCCATGGTTACAAGCCATTCAAGTTGCCTTTTCTACTCTTACGTGCGCGCCCATCGGCAAATTCATCGTGCTGTCCAAATTATTCGCGACAGCAATCACACCGCGCGGCACGGTACCGTCCACGTGTGCGGGCAATGTAATCACGCGTGGTGGTTTCGCGTCGAACGTCAATTTCACTTTGTCGCCATTGCCAATGTTCCACTCTTCCGCGTCGTGCGAATTGATTTCCACTTGCGCGGACGGAACACGTGGTTGAACGATCTGTGTAAACTGCATCGCGCTGCCGCGATCCAAAAGCGCCCGCGTGACCGCCAAGTACGGAACGTTCGCCGCAACGTTCCCAGCCGCAACGTTCCCTTCCTCTTTCGGCGCGACGAACTTGACATCGAACGTTCTTTGTTCGCCAAATCTCGCGTCGGGGTTGATTTCGGAAGTCGTCGCCCATTGCATGCCGCTCACGTCGCCATACAATTCGCCCAACGCGATTTGCACCGCTTCCGCCGAATCGCCGCCAATGGTCTGCACCGACGCCCGCCGCCGTGCTGTGACTTTCAATCGCGCATAAGGCATTTTCGCATACGCGGGCACACGCGCGGTGATTTCATCCATCACATCGCTCGCGGATTTGTATTCCCATTTCGCCCCGAGCTGCTGTGCGATGCTCTGCACAATTTCCCAATCCGCGCGCACCTGCGGATGCGGCTCCAACGCGCGCGCAAAATACTGTACGCGGCGTTCCGTGTTCGTAAACGTCCCATCGCGTTCCGCCCACGACGCGGCGGGCAAAACGACATCCGCTTTTTGCGCGGTCTCGGTCAAGTACAAATCTTGAACGATCATGAAACCGGGATTCTTGAAGGCGGGATTATCACGCGCGGGATCCGCGCCCATGACGTACAGGACTTTGGCTTTGGATAGAAAATCTTGCGCTTTCATTCCCGCGTCTCTGGACGAGGACGAGCCAATGGGCGAGGACAAGCCATCGCCCCTACGCGCATTCGGTGCCACGCCCATGTCTACAGCGCCCATCGAATTATTGTGCGGATAAAGCGCAATGACACCGTTGTTCTTGTTGCCGAAATGCCCGCTCAATACAATCAACGCGTTCAGCGCGGCTTGCACGGCGGGATCGTTTTGCATCGCAAACATGAATTCGCGTCCAAAGACCACGACGCCGTTTTCGCTCGACGCAAAGGCTTCGGCGATCTTTTTGAGCGCGTCCGCGCTGACGCCGGATTTCTCCGCACACTCATCGAGCGAGAGATGGAACGCATTAACAAAATCATCCGCGCCGTTCGCCCTTTCAGTCTTGTGTAACCTAGCGTCAAGCATGGCACGCACAATTCCGAGCACGAAATACGCTTCGCTGCCATATTTGTAAATTGCTTTGTGCGCCGCATATTGCGCGAGTTTCGTAACGCGCCCGTTCGCAACCGCGAGCGTCGCGCCTTGCCGCGCGGCTTTGGACAAGCGCAAGCGCAATACGGGCTGTTCGTTTTGCGGGTCCGCGCCGAGCACGAGGATTGTCGTCCCCTTGCCCAGTTCGCCGAGGTTTGTGCCAATGCCCGCACCAAAATTTTTCACGAGGTCCTCGCCCGCGTTCCATTGCGACCAACCGACGCGATGATCCACATTGTTCGAGCCCAACACTTCGCGGAACAATTTTTGGAACAGGTACAGGTCTTCGTTCGAAACGCGGTCGCTCGCAAGCCCCGCCATGCTCTTGCCGCCATCGCTCAACATCGGACGTAGGCGATTGGCAATAAAGTTGAGTGCTTCGTACCACGAAACCGGCTTGAGGTCGTTCTCAGCGCGAATCATCGGCGTCGTGAGACGTTCTGCGCTGTTCGATGCATCCACACGCGCGCTCGCGTTTTCGTTTCCATCTCGAAATGAGCGTGCGGCTGCATCGGCATAATGATGCACAAAGCGTCCTTTATCGCACAACCAAATTTCGTTGACCACTTCGTTTTCGCGCGGCGTAATGCGCTTGATCGTATTGTCGCGCGTGCCAATGTTCAGGTTGCAACCGACCGAGCACTGTTGACACACCGACGGGCAATCGGTCAATTCAAACACGCGTGCGGTGAAACGAAAATCGCGCGAGGTCAATGCGCCGACAGGACAAATATCAATCGTGTTGCCCGAGAAATTGGAGTCGAACGGCGGATTGTCGAACGTCGTGATTTCGATGCCGCGCCCGCGGTCTTGAAAACCCAGCACCGGTTCGCCTGCTACTTCATCTTGAAAGCGC
Organism: Chloroflexota bacterium; assembly: GCA_016209205.1. Classification (GTDB taxonomy): domain Bacteria; phylum Chloroflexota; class Anaerolineae; order UBA4142; family SHND01; genus SHND01. Next base: position 932 of record JACQWQ010000047.1, on the reverse strand, counting down.
ACGCAGCGCCCGCATTGAATACAGCGCTCGCGGTCGAGCATGATGAGCGGCGAGAGCGGCACCGATTTTTCGTTGTGAAATTTTGATTCGACGTAGAAACGCGATTTCCCCGGTCCGTATCGCAGCGAATGATCTTGCAGCGGACATTCGCCGCCCTTGTCGCAAATGGGACAATCGAGCGGATGACTCGTCAATAAAAATTCGATGACGCTACGGCGAACGTCGGCTACAGCAGGCGTCAACGTTCGCACCGCCATCCCTTCCGACACAACCGTCGTGCAGCCCGCTTGCAGTTTCGGCATCCAGGCAATCACCGGCTGTCCTTGTTCATCTAAAACCGGCTGCTTGGTCGCGGGATCAATTTTCGGCGTGCCAACTTCGACGAGACACATGCGGCACATGCCTGCGGGCTGCATCTTGGGATGATAACAAAATACGGGAATGTGCGAACCAACGGGCTTGGACGCTTCGACCACAAGCGTGCCCGCGGGGACTTCAATAGTTTTTCCGTCAATCGTTACTTTGGGCATGAAACAATTTCCTCACGCAGCGTGTTTCAATCGTGCGATGTGTCGTTTGGGTTGGGTTAATGCGAGGTCGTGCGCGTTCTGCAAATTTAACCAAAGCTCCGGCGTCGTGCCCAGCGCAAAGGCAAAGCGCCAGGCAATTTCGGGCGTGACCGCGCGCTGTCCGCGCACGATTTGATTCACCACCAAAGTGGGCAAACCAATATGCCTCGCAAATTGCGCGGTCGGCAAATGAAGCGGCTTGAGGAATTCTTCCTCAAGCACCTCACCGGGATGAGTTGGAATTCGATTTTCGGGTAACATATCAGTGATAGTCGGTGATCGAAACATCTGCTGCGTTGTTGTCAATCCATCGAAAAACGATGCGCCACTGCTCGTTAATGCGAATACTGTAGAATCCTTCCC
>JACQWQ010000046.1 GCA_016209205.1 Chloroflexota bacterium | reverse complement strand
TGGTCGAAGGCGCGGGCGCGGCGGCAACAGCGGCGGTACTCACGAAAAAAGTCGCGTTGCCAAAAAACGCGCGCGTCGTGGCGGTGTTGAGCGGTGGGAATGTGGATTTGGAAAAATTGAAGGAATGGGTATGAGCCAAAAAACGTTTGCTGATTACAAGGGTGCTGCGCCTAATTGGATCACGCTCGCTTCGGGTGAATACTATCCGGATATTTTAGAGAGCGCGCAAGAACTGTACAAACCCGTGCTTGTACTGTTTGGGCAATTACTGAGAGCTTCCGAGTCTTCTGCGCGTTTACTCTTGTTGATTTCTGAAATTCCCGATGGATGGATGCGCATTCAATTGTTGCGCGTCTTTCGGAAATACGTTAGTCCCGATTTACCCGTCGAGATGCTCAAAAAGAAACGCAAGGTCCAACAAATTACAGAGCAGTTTGGCAAGGGTTTTCGCCGCATCAATAAGTGCAAGCGGCTTTTGCCAGTCGTCCGCTGCCTGACGAGGCATTGTGCGCAATCTTGTGGGAATACAACGATCGCGGGAAAAAGGGTATTGACGTACGAATGGCTCAAATCATAGGATCGAGCAAATTATGGCAACGGGAATTCCACAAGCAAAACGCAAGCAAGCAAGTTCTGATTCGTCCTCTGCGCCTACGGTAAAAGGCGACGGGATTGTCCTCGCCCATTCCAGTTGGGCAACCACAAGGGATTGCCCCTACCATCCCACAAACGAATCAGGAATTCGCTCTAATCGCCTCATCTATGGCGATAATCTGCCGGTTCTGTCGTCGTTGTTGCAAGACGATGCTGTGAAAGGACGCGTCACACTCGTTTATATTGACCCGCCCTATGCGACGAACAGTGTTTTCAAGTCCCGCGATCAACGCGATGCTTATGCGGATGTGCTTGGTGGATTCCGGTATCTGGAATTCTTGCGCGAGCGCCTAGAGCGGATTCCAGTCTGATTGGTGGGCAGACCTTTCGGGTTTTCGGAAACCCGAAAGGTCTTTTGCCCACATACGAATTAGGAATCCGCTCTAGTCCTGTTGCGAGAATTGCTCGCAGAGGATGGATCAATTTATGTTCATCTCGACGAAAACATGGCGTTTTACACGAAAGTGATCATGGATGAGATCTTTGGGCAAGAAAATTTCAGAAATTGGATCACGCGCAAAAAATGTAATCCGAAAAATTACACGCATAAAGCGTTTGGCAATATTTCTGACTTTATTCTTTTCTATACCAAGAGTTCAAACTATGTTTGGCATCGTCCGATGGAGGCGTGGACGACGGAACGCGCGCACAAAGAATATCCATACATCGAACCCGAAACGGGAAGGCGCTACAAAAAAGTGCCAATTCATGCCCCGGGTTTGCGTAACGGCGAAACGGGCAAACCGTGGCGCGGCATGGTTCCGCCTCCTGGAAAACACTGGCAATATCTACCTGCTACGCTGGATGAAATGGACGCACGCGGCGAAATTTACTGGTCGCCAAATGGCAACCCGCGCAGGAAAGTGTATCTAGATGCCAGTGGTGGTGTTCCGGTACAAGACATTTGGCTGGAATTTCGCGATGCCCGTAATCAGAATATTCACGTCACAGGTTATCCGACGAGAAAAATCCCGATTTAATCGGGTTGCTCATCGAAGCATCATCAAACCCGGGGGATTTGGTATTGGATTGCTTTGCGGGTTCAGGAACGACGCTTGAAGTTGCCTCACGGCATGAACGCGAATGGATCGGGATTGATACTAGTTTGGAGGCAATCAAAACAACTTTGACACGCCTTTCGCATGGCAGAAAGCCCATGGGCGATTTTGTCAGCGCAAGAAAGGAAAAGGCGAATCTATCGCCACAACCTCGCGCTCTTGCGCTATTTGATTTCGGCGATGAAACGGCAGACTCGGAAAGCGAAGATGAAGACAAGCCCATTCTCGATTTTGCAATTTGGAGTGAAGCATCGAGGTACGCAGGCCTCCAAAGCATTGTTGATGACTGGACAAATGGCTTGGCGCGCCAAGACAAAATGTTAAAGGAACGTCGTTCGGCATACAAGCCTGCGGGGACGCCCCAAAACGGCGCGTCTCGAAAAAGTCGAATAGAACAGAAATCAACACCTCAGAAGAGCAAATCAAAAACCCACAGGAGGGTATAACATGCAAACCAACTTTCGCGGTCGCGATTTCATCGGCGATCTCGATTTCAGCAAGGAAGAAGTGGAAACCGTCATGGAGGTCGCGTTGGATTTGAAACGCAAACGCGCGTTGGGTGAACCCCACGCGCTGCTGCGCGACAAAGTTTTGGCGATGCTCTTTTTCTTTTCGTCCACGCGCACGCGCGGTTCGTTCGAAGCGGGCATGGCGCAGTTGGGCGGGCACGCCGCGTTCATTGATTCCAATACAACGCAGATTGCGCACGGCGATACCGCCAAAGAAATCGGCGAAATTTTCGGACGCTATTTCGACGGCATCGCGATTCGGCAGTGCGATTGGCAATTCGGCAACCAGTACGAAAACGAAGTGGCGCGCGCAGCGCGCGTGCCGATTTTGAACATGCAGTGCGACATTTATCATCCGTTCCAATGCCTCGCCGATTTGCTGACGATTTTTGAAAAGAAAGGGCGGGATTTGCGCCGCAAAAAAATGGTGGTGAGTTGGGCGTACGCGGCGTCGTACTCGAAACCGATTTCTGTGCCGCAGTCGTTGATTCTGCAAATGACGCGGTTTGGGATGGACGTGGTGCTCGCGCATCCGCCCGAATTCAAACTTATGCCTGACATTGTGCAGCAAGCGCAAGACAACGCGAAAAAATACGGCACAGGTTTTGAAATCGTGCACGACATGGACGAAGCATTCAAGGATGCCGACATCGTGTATCCAAAATCGTGGGGTCCGCTCGTGACGACGATGGATAAAAATGAAGGGAAAGCGTTGACCGAAAAATACAGATCGTGGATCACCGATCAGCGCCGCATGAATCTTGCCAAGCCCGACGTGATTTACATGCACTGCCTCCCCGCCGACCGCAACTTGGAAGTGACCGACGAAGTGATTGACGGCCCGCACTCGGTCGTCTACGACGAAGCCGAAAATCGGATGCACGTGCAAAAAGCGGTGATGGCGTTGACAATGCGCTAGTGCAATTGTGGCATAGTGCGATAGTGCGATAGCGAAAAAACTATCGCACTATCGCACTATCGCACTATCGCACTTTCAATGGAGACAATGAATGTCAAAGGTTGCTGTCATCGCCGTCGGTGGCAATTCGCTGATCCTCGACGAAAGGCACAAGACCATTCCCGATCAATACGCTGCGACGGTGGAAACCTCAAAACACATCGCGGGCATGATTCAAGCGGGATGGAATGTCGTCCTCACGCACGGCAACGGACCGCAAGTTGGATTTATTTTGCGCCGCTCCGAACTTGCAATTCACGAACTGCATCCGGTGCCGCTCGATTACTGCGGTGCGGACACGCAAGGCGCGATCGGTTATATGTTCCAACGCGCGCTGCACAATGAATTTGTCAGGCGCGGGATAAAGAATCTAGCCGCGACGGTAGTAACCCAAGTGTTGGTGGACCGGAACGATCCCGCGTTTCAAAATCCATCCAAGCCGATTGGTTCGTTCATGAACGCGGAACTTGCCGCGCGCAAACGCGCCGAAGAAAGTTGGCAGATGGTCGAAGACGCGGGGCGCGGCTGGCGGCGCGTGGTGCCATCGCCATTGCCCCAAGCGATTATCGAACGCGACGCGATTGACGCGCTGATTCGTGCGGGCTTTGTAGTGATTTGCTCCGGCGGCGGCGGGATTCCCGTCGCGGAAAACGAAAACGGCGAACTCGTCGGCATCGAAGCCGTCATTGACAAAGACTATGCGGGTTCGCTGCTGGCGCGCAGCATCGGCGCGGATTTGTTTCTCATTTCGACGGCGGTGGAAAAGGTCGCGCTGAATTTCAACAAGCCCAATCAGCAATGGCTTGACCGGCTCACCGTGCCCGAAGCGAAAAAATATCTCGCCGAGGGGCATTTCGCCAAAGGTTCGATGGGTCCAAAAATCCAAGCCGCGATTTGGTTCCTCGAAGCATCTACCGGAAACCAAGAAGCGCTCATCACCAATCCCGAAAATCTCGAACGCGCGTTGGCGGGTGAGACGGGAACGCGAATAACCAAGTAAAATCCGCTCGTAATCGAGCGGCGTGATGAGGACTGAGGACTGAGTGGGCAATCACTGTCTCTTACTCAGTCCTCAGCACTCGTGCCTCAGTCCTGTATGTTTCTCAAATGCACTCTCTGTGGCAAAACCTACGCGCCGGACGAAATCCAATATGTCTGCCCCGACCACGGCGACGATGGGATTCTCGACGTCATGTACGATTACGACGAAATCAATCGCCGCGCGTCACCCGCGAAAATTTCCGAGTCGCGTGAAAATTCCGTATGGCGCTATTGGGACTTGCTGCCGCTGACGACCCCCCCCCCTGCCCCCCCCCTTCAAGTCGGTTGGACGCCGCTGTACCATGCGGAACACGTCGGAGCACAGTTGGGCTTGGAGCAGCTGTACATCAAAGACGACGGGCGCAATCCCACCGCGTCGTTCAAAGACCGCGCGAGTGTGGTGGTCGTCGCCAAAGCGCGCGAACTTGGTGTAGCGATGATTACTACCGCGTCGAGCGGCAACGCGGGCGCGGCGCTGGCGGGCTGCGCGGCGAGCGCGCACATTCCCGCGACAATTTTTGTTCCCGAAACCGCGCCGCAAGCCAAAGTCGCGCAGCTGTTGATGTTCGGCGCGCGCGTGTTTCTCGTGCGCGGCACGTACGATCAGGCAAGTGATTTGTGCCTCGCGGCATCCAAAGAATTTGGCTGGTATTGCCGCAACACGGCGTACAATCCATATACCACCGAAGGTAAGAAAACGTGCGCCCTGGAAATTTGCGAACAGCTCGCGCTGCTGCACCACGGCTATCCGCAAGCGACGGTCACACGCGCCTTGCGCGAAATGCTTACGCCGCAATTCGTCGCACCGGAGCTTTGGCACGCGCCCGACCGGATTTTTGTCAGCGTCGGCGACGGCAACATCATTAGTGGTATTTGGAAAGGACTGCGCGATTTGTACGCGCTCGGCTGGATTGACAAGCTGCCGAAACTGATGGGCGTGCAAGCGGAGGGCAGCGCCGCATGTTACAACGCCTGGCGCGCGGGCACGGATGTCATCACGCCAATTCAATCGCACACCATCGCGGACTCGATTGACGTGGGTTTTCCGCGCGATGGACGCCGCGCGGTGCGCGCGGTGCGCGCGACGGGCGGTGAATTCATTACGGTGAGCGATGCGGAAATTCTGGACGCGATGCCCTTGCTTGCCCGCGGCGAAGCGGTCTTTGCCGAACCCGCTGCGTCCGCCGCGTATGCCGGATTGCTCAAAGCAGTACGCGAACAAAAATTGGATCGCGACGAAACGGTCGTCGTCGTGATTACGGGCAACGGGTTAAAAGACATCAAGAGCGCGATGCAAGCGGCAGGGCACGCGACTGTCATCGAGCCGACGCTGGACGCGGTGCGTAACGCGATGACATAATGCCAAGACCCCAAGTGTTTTGGAGGGATACTGTTCATCGAGTCGCGCAACGCGGTGCGATGTAGGCGATGTGCGATGTATTCCATCGCCTACATCGCACATCGCCAAACACTTGGGGTCTGGATGATGTTGACTGTGCTCTAACGAGGATACCCGAATGATTGACATGCTTCCCTTGATTCTGATTGGCGTGTTGGGCGGCGTGGCGGTTGGATTGCAGACGCCGTTCGCGGGCGCGATCAGTCAGCGCGTCGGCGGCGCGGCGAGCAGTTTGATTATTCACGCCAGCGGCGCGGTGGTTTCGGCGATAGTACTGTTTGCGCGCGGCGGTGAACACATGGGTCAGTGGCGCGAGCTGCCATGGTACTTGTGGGGCGCGGGTGGTCTGGGCGTCATTTTGTATTTGACCTTGAGCGTAACGTTTCCGCGTCTCGGCGCGACCGCGACAATTGTATTGGTCATTTTGGGGCAATTGCTCTCGGGTCTCGTGATTGACCACTTTGGTCTGCTTGGCGTAAACATCCGCGCGATTGATGGTGGGCGCGTGTTGGGCGCGGTAGTGGTGCTTGTCGGCGCGTATTTGATTTTGCGTCAAACGTGAACGTTTTGCGCGCGCTTTTCTTTTTGATTCTCGCGCTCGCGTTGGTTTGGTACGGCGCGTTGGTTTGGCGTTTTCCCACGCACGGCGCGCTGGGGACCGACCCCGCGACGTACGTGCAAATGGCGCGCGACCTCGCGCAGCGCGGTACGCCGACGCACGAATTTCTGCTCTTGCAAAAATTGTTCGCGCAAGGTTTCAGTTGGGACGCGTTCATTACGCCCGGTTATCATGTCGTGCCCGAAACGGGCGCGGTCGCGCCGAACTTTGCGTTTGGTTTTCCGCTGCTGCTCGCGATAGCATATCGCGCCTTCGGCGAAAACGCGCTGTATTGGACGACGCCGTTGATGGGCGCGCTAACGCTGATTGCTACCTTCGCGTTGGGCAACGAGTTGCTGCGCGACTTGCCGCCGAGGCGTCGTCATACCATTAGCGCGCTCGCAGTGCTGCTCTTGGCGACGACGCCGAAACAAATCCAGCTCGTCCTCGCGCCGATGTCGGATGTGCCGACGCATCTGTTTTGTGTGTTGGCGGTGTGGGGCGCGTTACGCGCGAGACCTGACAGGTTTTTGATGCGCCCGCGACAGGATACGCGAACGGCAGCGAACATCGCGGCTGTGCCAAGTAATACGTACGTGTGGAAACCTGTCAGGTCTTGGGTTGTGTTCGCCGCGTTCTGCGGTGTGTCGCTCGGCATCGCGTATCTGATTCGTCATTCCGCGTTGGCGCTGTTGGCGCCGCTCGCGTTGGTGATGGCGCGTTGGGGTGAAACAAAACGCGAACGCACACGATTGGTCATCGCGGCACTGGCGATATTTGTGCTCACGATACTGCCCGACGTGATGTATCGTGTGAATGTTTTGGGCAGCGCGTTTGCCGTCGAAAGCCCCGAAAGCGCGCAAAGGGTTTGGCTTGACGCGCCGCGTCAATTTTTGCAGATGCTCGGCGCGTTGTTTTCGGTGACAGGGTTCGGTCCGGTTGCTTTGCTCGTCCCGCTGGGTTGGTGGATTCTGGCGCGCGAAAAAAATTTGTTCGCCGCGCTGCTGTTGACGACGTGGCTTTTGGCGTTCCTGTTGCTGCACGCGCCGCTGCGTTTGACAAGCGTGTTTGAAAACAGTTTGCGCTATCTCTTGCCCGCGTATCCCGCCGTCGCGTTGTCCCTCAGCGTCGCGGTGATTTGGATTCTCGAACGCGCGTTAAACGGGATGCGCGCGGCGCGCACGCGTTTTGCGCCGCGCACGCTTGTTGTGTACGCCCTCGCGTTGTTTGCAATCGTTACGCTGGGCGTCGCCCTGCGCGCGTTGATGGGGCCCGAACGTTTTGCAGCGCGGGCGTACGGTTGGATGAGCGAAACAGCGCGCGCGGATTTGGAAAAATTAGATCTGGAATTGCCGCGCGATGCCGTCATCGGCGCCTCCGACCAAATGGCGGGCGCGGTGATGTTGTACGCGCAGCGCGAGGTCTTTCGTCCCGCGAATTTTTTGGAACCGGCGCGCGAGTTTCCACAATTCTTACAAGCGATGAAAAATGAAAACCGCGCGGTGTATGTGTTGGGGGATTGGAATTGCGCACCGGATGCGAATGCGAGTGAACGATTGCCGGCGTGGTTGGGACTGTATGAGACTGGAGACTGGAGACTGGTGATTAGGGATTTGCCGTATGCGTGCGCGCAAAAACTGTATGAGGTCAAGTAGCCGTTGAAATTTGGCGCGTGGATTTTGGGCGCAACGCCAAGAGAGACGCGCCGAGTTTTTGGATCGCTTTTAATTCCGCGGTGGCGAAACGTCGCGTGTGGGCGCGGCGTAGGGCAGCGGCTTCAGGATCCTCAATCGCTTCTTGAGTGTAGGAGTCCACGCGTTGGAGCAGGGCTAGTTCGTCTGGGTCCAAATTCAAATGGGCGATTTGCGCCAACTCGGTTAAACTGCGTCGGTAGGGCGCGTGTGTGCCGGTACGCTGGACGATGAGCGCTTTCAACACACTCTCCAAGTACTGCCGCGCAAAGACCAGCGCATAGGAATAGCGGCGAATGGCAAACGAGCTTACGACATGCCCCCATTTCACGCGCGCGGCTTTGCGCCAGTACTTGACAATCTGACGCGGGTTTGGCGCGTGAGCTTGCGCGGTGAAATGTTTCGCGCGGGTAAGTGGAATACCTGTCGTTTTGATTTCCCAAACCAGTGGATTCTCGTCTTGGAAATCGCGCGGATGAAAACTTACGGACTCGATGCGCGAGTCATGGGTGCGGGTTGCGGAATGAATTATCTGCACGTCCTCGATTCCGCCCGTCAAATCTCGCGAGACGAGAGCAATATCAATGTCGCTCCGCTCGTGCGGCGTGCCGCGCGCGAACGAGCCATAGAGATAGGCGGCGTCGAGTGCGATACCGGAGCGTTGAATCGCGCGGACAAAGCGGCGCGCGGCTTTCAATGCTTGCGCTTTTTCGTGTGAGGTCATGGTGACAATTATAGTATGCATCGAATCCGTTTATCGGCTTGCAGAATCCGCTGTCCGCGTTCGAGGAGGAGCTGCCAACGGATGGGTAAAACGGATGAACGGATGAGCGCGTCCGCATCCGTTTATCCGTTTTCAATCCGTTGTCCGCGTTTTTTTCGCTGGAGGATATATGAAACGCTTGATGACTTTCAACTTTTTGTGTTTGATGATCATCGGGTGCATACCGCTTGGCGGTCCCGAAAACGCCGCGCGCGCCGCATTTACGAAATGGGCGGATGAAATTTACAAAGTGCCATATCAAAATGTGCAGGTGAGTGCGCTTGAAAATGATGGGACGTTTGCGACGGTGAAAATTACGGCAGAGTATCGCGCGGACAACGGCTTGTCCTCGCCCATTCCAGTTGGGCAACCACAAGGGATTGCCCCTACCATCCCACATACGAATCAGGAATTCGCTCTAATGCCGACTGCGCGGGGTATGGCGACTGCTACCGCCAAGGCGCAGGCAATCATCGCGGAAGCTACTGCGACTGGAGCAGCAAATATTTCCAAATTGCAAGCATTAGGAATGATTGCTTTTTTTTCAACTCGTAACTGGACTTTTGGAATTTATGCGATGAATGCTGATGGAAGTGAGGTGCGCTCTCTTTATTCCGCGCCTGGTAGAACTCTCTTCCCAGCTTGGTCTCCTGATAATCGCTCGGTTGCGTTTCTCTCGGAAGTTCATCCTTATGGAGACCGGAGCGGCGGATTTCATTTAGATATTCTGGGTGTTGAGAATAAGACAGTTCGTAGACTTGTTGACAATGTGTCCATGGATTCAATTTCCTGGTCGCCTGATGGTAAGCGTATTGCTTTCAGTACTGGGAAAATTTGCGTAGTGATGTTGAGCAATGCCGAATTCCAGTGTCTTGTGGAGGGTAAGTCTCCCAGTTGGTCGCCCGACGGTCAACAAATTATTTTTGCCGATTCTCAATATATGGGCGGGATTCTGGTTATGGACATCAATGGAGGAAATGTCCGCAGACTCGCAGAAATAGGGGGCAACCCTGTTTGGTCTCCTGATGGCAAACAAATTGCGTATGACAAGGGCGGTATTTGGCTAATGAATAGCGATGGAACAAATGCGCGGAAAATTTTCGATGACCAAACATTGTCTGGGACTTTTCTTGCGTTTACATGGTCGCCCGATAGTGAATGGATTGCTTTTGGTTCGTTGCGAGACCACGATAATGTCCAGATTTTTGCAATTGACGCACAAGGTAAAAATTTGGTCAAACTTACAAACCTGCCAAGTGATGGCGGGATGCCATCTTGGTCACATTAGAGCGGATTCCAGTCTGATTGGTGGGCAGACCTTTCGGGTTTTCGGAAACCCGAAAGGTCTTTTGCCCACATACGAATTAGGAATCCGCTCTAGGGCAGCCATAGAGAGTTGGCGACATCAACAAATCACGTTGAAATAGAAACCTACCGCTTCGCGTTTTTTCGACGCGCTGGCGCTGCGCGCAAGCGTTCGCGTTTTTCGAGCGTGGCGACAGTCTCGCCAAAACGCGCGGCGAGGGCTTGCGCATTAACTTGAACGTAATCGGGAAAGCGTTGGGCGTACGCGCGAAACTTGGCGCGGGAGAGATTCGCAAGGTCGAGCGCGTCGAGGTCGAGAGCGGCTTTCCCGCGCACAATGAGATACAATTCATCCAACAATGCCTTTTCGGGTTCAGCGACATAGAGACCTTGTTCGAGTGTATAACCAAAAAAGAGCGTTTCATTTAGTTGGCGAAATTCAACGGCGGTATCGCCCAGTGTCATACGCTTGGAACGCTTGGGTGTGGCAAACGTTAGTACCTTACCAGTGAAATTCTTGCACAAAAAACAAGAATTTTCCCACCGCGAATCTTGAAATTCTTGCACAAAAAACAAGAATTTTCCCACCGCGAATCTTCGCGAATCTACGCTAATTTTTTCTGTGCCGATTCGCGTAGATTCGCGTAGATTCGCGGTTAACCTGTTTGGTTTCGGCTTGTCCGAGTTAGGGTGTAGGGGATTTGGCTGAGGATGCCATGCTGCGCGAGCGCGGATTCGAAAGAGAGGTACGAGGGATAGTAAAGCGCGTTCGCAATTTTTTCCGCGTCCGCTGCGCCGAGCATCCCGCGATAGACCCCGCGGCGCGGGCGTACGGTTGGATGAGTGAAACGGCGCGCGCGGATTTGGAACGATTAAACACGCAATTGCCGCGCGATGCCGTCATCGGCACATCTGACCAAATGGCGGGCGCGGTGATGTTGTACGCACAGCGCGATATTTTTCGCCCCGGCGCGATGGTGGGCGGCGAAACGGAATTTATGAAATTCGTGGCGGCGGTACAAACGCGTCCGATTTATTTTCTTGGCGAATGGAATTGCCCCGCGACGGCAAACGCGGGTGAGCGGTTGCCGCAATGGGTGGAAAATTTCGCGGTTGGAAACCGGGGAGTGGAGGTTAGGGATTTGCCGTACGAGTGCGCGCAAAAGATTTGGGAGGTTCAGCGTTGAATGGTGGATGTACGCGCTGCGCCGGTTTGCGACGTGTGCCGCCGCTGTTTTCCATTCGCGCGCTTGCGCGTGTTCAAGAGGGGAATGCCCGTCATTTTGATTTCCCAAACAAGCGGACTTTCGTCGCGGAAATTTTTGGGGAGATAGCCCACCGCTTCAATTCGGGAATCAATACGATTGGCGAGCAAGTTCAAGCGCACCAGGTCATCATGCCAATCACCCGACAGGTTTGGAGCGATAATGGCAATATCAATATCGCTCCACTCGTGCGCTGTGCCTTTGGCTTGGGAACCGTAAAGGTACGCGGCTTGGATTTGTAACCCGCTATCTCGCAAGGCGGCGATATATTCTTTCGTTGTGCGAAAAATGTCGCGGTTTATGTGAGAAGGGATTCGAGCCATTTGCCCACCTTGCCGATTTCTTTGTGTGGGCAAAAGACCTTTCGGGTTTCCGAAAACCCGAAAGGTCTGCCCACCAATCAGACTGGAATCCGCTCTAGTTCGGCTTTTTCCTCAGTGTATCTTGTTTCGGTATTGAACGCTGTAATTTCGACAAGTTTACTTTTCATCTCTGGCGTGAGGTCCAATTTGGCAATTTCAGCAAGGCGAACCAACTTGTGAATCGGCGGAGCATGTTTGCCTGTCCTGTGTACGATGAGCGCTTTGAACAGTGACTCGGGATAGTCACGCGTTGGAAAGGCGTGACGCGCCGCGAGCCATTCTCGTTTTGCGCCTGCTTTCCACGATAGTACGACGTACTGAACATCCATAGATTTGACAGTTTGGTATCAGGGTTGAATTGACGCGATTATAACACGAAATGTGGATTGCTCGATTGAAAAAGTGTGGTAGCGTATGTTTGGGCTCGGTATACGTAAATTGTTCTTGTTCGTCGCCTCTCCTACCGGCATTGCTCTGTAAAGGGGGAAGCTATGGAATATCTCGATTTCCATCTCACGCTTGGTCCTCGTACAAGCCGCAACAGGTACGCTGTTTCCGCGCGCTCGGAAACGGCAGGCGAAGCCAGCGGCACATTTATTCCGCCCTTAAGCGAAGAACAACTCGAGAACTTTGTCTTGAAGATTGGACTCACGCGCCGGGGCGTTCGCCGAATCGGTTCCTCTGAATGGCGCGCGGCGCAAGAGTTCGGTCGCAAGTTGTTCCAAGCCGTATTCAGCGATCAGGTGCGCGATACCCTGGTCGCCAGCCATAACGATGCGGTCAGGCAAGGCAAGGGCTTGCGGTTGAAACTTGCGCTTCAAGCGCCCGAATTGGCTGACTATCCGTGGGAGTTCCTCTACGATCCGGCAAACGCCCAGTTCTTGACACTGTTTGAAGAGACTCCGCTAGTTCGTTACATTGATTTGCCGCGTCCGATTCAGCCCCTGGTGGTCGCACTCCCTCTGCGTGTTCTGGCGGTGGCATCCAGTCCGAGAGATTACGAAGCGCTCGACATTGCCCGCGAGCGACGCAATCTCGAACAAGCCCTGGCTGATTTGCTGCCAACTCGCCAAGTCGAACTGGAGTGGCTGCCCTCGGCGAATCTTGATGCTTTGCGCGCGCAGCTACTAAAGCGCGCGTATCACATCTTTCACTTTATCGGGCATGGTGGTTTCGACCAAGCCAAGCAGGATGGAGTGCTGGTCTTTGAAACTGAAACTCAATCTGCCCGTCCCGTGAGCGGAGAACGGCTTGCCATCATCCTCGGCAATCACCGCACCCTGCGTCTGGCTGTCTTGAACGCCTGTGAGGGCGCACGCACTTCGCGCCAAGACCCGTTCGCCGGCGCCGCCATGACGCTCGTGCGAACCGGAAATATTCCCGCCGTCGTCGCGATGCAGTTTGAAATCACCGATACCGCCGCGATTGATTTCGCCCAGGGTTTCTATTCCGCAATCTCGGCGGGGCGACCGGTGGATGCGGCGGTGGGGCACGGGCGGCAAGCCATCTTTGCGCGTGATAACGATGTGGAATGGGGCACGCCTGTCCTCTACCTGCGCGCGGCGGATGGGTACATCTTTCGATTTGATATGGAGCTGCAGCGTAAGCGCGCCGAACAAGAGCAAGCGGCGGCGATAGCAGCGGCAGAACGACTCGCGCGGGAGAAGGCGGAACAAGAACGGGTGGTGAAAGAGAAGGCGGAGCAGGAACGTGTGGCGCGTGAGAAGGAGGAGCAAGCGCGCCGGGCGCAAGAGGAAGAAGATGCGAAACGGATCGCGGCGGCGAAGGCAGAGTCAGAACGACTTGAGCGAGAAAAGGCGGAGCAGGAACAACGGGCGCAGGAACAAGCTAAAGCCCAAGTGGCGCGTGAGCGGGCAGAGCAAGAGCGACGAGCAAAAGAACAGGCGGAACAGGAACGGAGCGCGCGTGATCAAGCCGAGCAAGAGCGACTTGCGCGCGAACAGCCCAAAGGTTCTACCCCGCGCGTGCAAACGATTCCCCTGTGGGCATGGGCAGCTGGCGGGGTGGGCGCCTTAATTGTCATTGTGTTTGTATTGTTTGGAGTGGCCGGCGGTTTCCGACCCGCCGCGACAGCAACCGCCACGCCAACACAGGTTGCCCAAGCCGCGAGTACTACCGCGCCCACAACTGTCCTACCCCTCCGCACCAGCTCACCAACGACCACTATCGCGCAAGCGACGCGCACGACCGCGCCAACCGAAATCCCACGCGCGACGGGTACGAATCCGCCTGCTCCCACGCCCCGCGTCGGCGAAGAGCGCGTCATCGGTGGCGCGCCAATGATGTTCGTCCCCGCGGGCGAATTTCTCATGGGCAGCAGTGATGCGGACAAAGATGCAAGTGATGACGAAAAACCGCAGCACCGCGTTTTTCTCGACGCCTATTGGATGGACAAATTCGAGGTGACGAACGCGCAATACAAGAAATGCGTGGACGCGGGCAAGTGTCAGCCGCCGAATCCAACCAGGTCATACACCCGCAAATCCTATTATGGCAACGCGCAATATGACGACTATCCGGTCATTTACGTTTCGTGGACCGATGCAAAAACTTTTTGTGAGTCGGCGGGCAAGCGTTTGCCGACGGAAGCGGAATGGGAGAAAGCCGCGCGAGGAACGGATGCAAGAATATATCCGTGGGGCAACACGTTCGACAAGAATCTGCTAAACTCGGCTGATGGAGGTAAAGGTGACACGACGAGTGTCGGTAATTATCCGCAAGGCGCGAGTCCTTACGGCGTAATGGACATGGCAGGAAATGTCTGGGAGTGGGTCGCGGATTGGTACGACGCATCGTATTATCAGAATTCGCCGCAGAGCAATCCGCAAGGTCCCTCTTCGGGAGAATCGCGCGTTCTTCGCGGCGGCTCGTTTTACAGTGACGCCGTTCACGTCCGTGCGGCGGATCGCGACAGGTTCATCCTCACCCGTAGCGATGTTATCGGTTTTCGCTGCGTCGCGTAGTTCTCCTTGTGCTGGATTCTGGTTCCTGTTTGCTGTGTGCTGTGTTGGGGGGTCTGGGGGGTGTCCCCCCAGTCAAAATTTTTTGAGGAGTGAATGACGATGACGGAATCGCCCATCTTTGCAAAAACGTATGATTTCATTCTCTGGCTGCTGCCGCACACGCGCAAATTTCCCAAAGAGCAGCGGTTCAGTATGGCGCAGCGTTTGGAAGACACCGCGTTCGCGTTTCAGGATTTAATTCTGCGCGCCGCCAAGACCAAAAGCCCGCGTCGCTTTCTCGTCGAAGCGGACATCGAGTTGGATAAACTGCGTTTTCAAATTCGCTTGTGTCTCGACCTTAATTTGTTGAGTCCCAAACAGTACGAATTTGCCGCGACGCAAATTGTCGAAATCGGCAAATTACTTGGCGGGTGGCTCAAAAAGACCACTGCCACATCAACATCGGCATAATGGGCGGTTCGTTCCGCCTTTTGTGTGGGGTTCGGTTGTCCCAACGCGGCGGCTCGTTTTACAGTGACGCCGTTAACGTCCGTGCGGCGAATCGCAACAGGAACATCAACAACCGTAACAATAATATCGGTTTTCGCTGCGTCGCGTATTTCACCCAAGCGTTCATACGGTCAGAATGTTGTCTCTCGACAGAGGGGCAGCGCGTGCCGTGGAGAACTACCGCAGCCGATTCCCGGTAGGGCGCAAGCTCTGCCAAATACAAAATCCGTCCTGCCCCCTGTGGTACCTCGCGAGAGTAAAGCTTGGGGCAGGACAACCCAAATCAATCAGGAGTAAATAAATGTCAGCCATTCTCGGTCCCACATTCGAAGAAATGCTTCACCCGCAAAAAATCGCGCCCGATATTCGCGCGAAAGCGCTGGAGATGAAAGAAAAGGACCCGCTCGACCCCATCAATTTGTTCAACATTACGTGGCGCGACGGCAGCAATCGAATTTATTATTACGTAATGCCGAAACAACTCACGGGTGTTGATGCGAATATCGTCGTGCTGTACGGCAAACAATTTCCGACGGGCGCGCACAAGGTCGGCGCGGCGTATTCGGTGTTGATTGAAAAGGAATTGTTCGGACAAGTGGACCCGCGCACGCACACGCTCGTGTGGCCCTCGACGGGCAATTACGGCATCGGCGGCGCATGGGTCGGCTGCCGCATGGGTTTCGATTCGCTCGTCGTGTTGCCGGAAGGCATGAGCGCGGAACGTTTTCAACGCATTGAGTCTTATGGCGCGCGCGTCATCAAGACGGTCGGCTCGGAATCGAACGTCAAGGAAATTTACGACAAGACGCACGAGCTCGCGCGCAATCCGCAAGTGCGCATCCTCAATCAATTCAGCGAGATGGGCAACTATCGCTTTCACTATCATGTGACGGGCAACACCATTGTGGAACTCGCAGGGGAACTGAGGGAACTCGGCATTGGAACTGGGACGATTAGCGCGTATTGTTCGGCGATGGGCAGTGCGGGGACGATTGCGGCGGGCGACCGATTAAGGCAAGTGTTTGGCACGAAGATTATTGGGCTGGAACCGATTCAATGCCCGACGCTTTTCAATAACGGCTACGGCGCGCACGACATTCAAGGCATCGGCGACAAGCATGTGCCTTGGATCATGCACACTGGAAATTTAGATGCCCTCATGTGCATAGATGATCTTGAATGTAAAAAGGGTTTGCAGTTGGTGAGCGAGGAAGCGGGGATGGAAACGCTGCACAAACGTTTCGGCGTACCGCAAAGCGACGTGGAAACGATGTCGAATTTGTTTGGCATCAGCGGCATTTGCAATGTGTTGGGTGCTATCAAGACCGCGAAATTTTACGGCATGAATTCACGCGACACGATCGTGACGATTGCGACGGATGCGTTAGATCGCTATTACTCGGTGATGGCAGAAATGGCACGGCGGTTTGGCGCGATGGATGAAGCCGAAGCCACCGCGCGGGCGCACATTTTCCTCGACCAAAAAACGGATTGGATCAAAGAAGGCACGGTGGACACGCGCAAACAGTGGCACAATTTAAAATATTTTACCTGGGTGG
>JACQWQ010000038.1 GCA_016209205.1 Chloroflexota bacterium | reverse complement strand
CGCTGATGGCGGATTCGACGTCGCGTTGGGGCGAGGCGCTGCGTGAAGTGTCGGGGCGTTTGGAAGAAATGCCCGGCGAAGAAGGATATCCCGCGTATTTGGCGACGCGGCTCGCGGATTTCTACGAACGGGCGGGACGCGTCCAGATTTTGGGACATGAACGAACGCGCGACGACAAAGGCGCATCCGCCGCGCCGCCGCGCGAAGGTTCGGTGACGGTGATTGGCGCGGTGTCGCCGCCGGGCGCGGATTTTTCCGAACCGATGACGCAAAATTCTTTGCGTGTGGCGGGCGCGTTTTGGGCGTTGGATTATGATCTCTCACGGCGGCGGCATTTTCCGGCGATCAATTGGATCCATTCGTATTCCTTGTTCGACGTGCGCGCGTGGTTCGGTGAACACGTCGCGCCAGATTGGAACGAGCAAACGCGGCGCGCGCTCGCGCTCTTGCAGCGCGAAGCCGAGCTGGTCGAAATCGCGCAGCTCGTCGGCGCAGAAGCCCTGCCGGAAGCAGAAAAGGGGCTGCTGCGCGTGGCGCGCATTTTGCGTGAAGATTTTTTGCAGCAATACGCGTACGACGCGGCGGACGTGTTTTGTCCCATCGAGAAACAATACTGGATGCTGCGCGCGATCCTGCGTTTTCATCAGCTGTTGAACGATGCGTTGCAGCGCGGCATCGCGCTGGACAAAGCATTGACCGTTCCTGAAATCGGCGAATTGGCGCGCATGAAAGAATGGCAGCTGCCGGAAGCGCGCGACCAAATCCGCGCGTTGATCGAACGGTTGGAAAGAGGATTCGTCAATTTGTGAAGGCGCGTTCGCTTTTCCGGCAAGAGTATCGCACGCTGACCTCGGTGCGTGGTCCGCTGGTGTCGGTGGAACGCGTGCGCGGTGTGGGCTATGGCGAACTCGTGGAATTGTTTGCGGGCGACGAGCACGCGCGCACGGGACAGGTGCTGGAGGTGGAACACGACCGCGCGGTGATCCAAGTTTTTGCCGGAACGCGCGGCATCGGACTGGACGACGCGCGCGTGCACTTCAAAGGCGAAAGCGCGCGGCTCGACGTGTCGCTCGAAATGTTGGGGCGCACTTTTAACGGTTCGGGCGTTCCCATGGATGGGGGACCTGCAATTGTACCGGCAGCGCGTCTCGACCTGCAAGGTTTTCCGCTCAATCCGTTGGCGCGCGCACACCCGTCCGAATTTATCCAAACGGGTTTTTCGGCAATTGACGGTTTGAATACTTTGGTGCGCGGTCAGAAACTGCCGCTCTTTTCCGGCTATGGTCTTCCGGCGAACGAGATCGCCGCGCAAATTGCAACGCAAGCGCAAGTCGCGGGCGCGGGAGAAAAATTTGTCGTCGTCTTTGCCGCCATCGGGATTACGTTCCGCGAGGCGTCGTTCTTTGTGCGCCAATTCGAAGCGAGCGGCGCGCTGGAGCACACCGTCTTGTTTCTGAATCTCGCGGATGATCCGACCATCGAACGGTTGTTGACGCCGCGCGTGGCGCTGACGTGCGCGGAATTTCTCGCCTTTGAACACGATATGCACGTGCTCGTGATTCTGAGCGACATGACGAATTACGCCGAAGCGCTGCGCGAGGTGGCGAATGCGCGCGAAGAGGTGCCGGGGCGGCGCGGTTATCCCGGTTATCTCTACACGGACCTTGCTTCGATCTATGAACGCGCGGGGCGGATTCACGGCAAAGCGGGGTCAATTACACAACTGGTCATCTTGAACATGCCCGACGACGACCTCACCCATCCGATTCCCGATTTGACCGGCTATATCACGGAAGGACAGATCGTCTTGTCACGCGAATTGCACCGCAAAGGAATTTATCCGCCGATTGATGTTTTGCCCAGTCTGTCGCGTTTGATGAACGCGGGCATCGGCGCGCACAAGACACGCGCGGACCACCGCAACGTCGCGGACCAGTTGTACGCATTGTACGCGCAGGGACGCGATTTGCGGCGGCTGGTGGCAATCATCGGCGAAGCGGCGTTGAGCGCCGAGCCGACGCGTTCGAGCAGCGCTTTGTGCACCAAGCCGATGCAAATCGAACGCTCGAGGAAACGCTGAACATTGCATGGGAATTGCTGTCGGAAATTCCGGCAGGGGAATTGAAACGGATCGCGCCGGAATGGATTGAAAAATTTGGAGGGAAACGTGAAACGTGATGCGTGAAACTGCCTGTCCTGAACAGCGTGAAGGATGAAACGTGAAACGTGATGCGTGAAACTGCCTGTCCTGAACAGCGTGAAGGATGAAACGTGAAACGTGACGATTTAGACCCATGGAACAAGTAAATCCCACGCGCATGGAGCTGCTTGCCAAGCGCGCGCAAATCGCGTTGGCGCAGCAAGGGCGCGACCTGTTACAAGAAAAGCGGGATGCGCTATGGCGCGAACTGATGAAAACTGCCGACGTCGTAATGCGCGAGAGCAGTGAGGTCGAAGCGGTTTCAAGTCAGGCACGCCACGCGTTAGCCCAAGCCGAAGCATTGGACGGACGCGAAGTTGTGCACGCGGCGGGATTCGCCGCGGGGCGCCAAGTTTCCATCGAGGTGACGAGCGTCAACGTGATGGGCGTGCATGTGCCGCGTATCGAGCGCAAACCGCTGGTACGGTCGAACGTTCAGCGGGGTTATAGTTTGGCGAGCACGTCCGCGCGGATAGACGCGGCGGCCGCGCGCTTTGAAGAGGAATTGGAATTGATCGTCGAACTTGCCGCGAGTGAAATGCGTTTGCGCCGTTTGGCAGAGGAAATCCGCAAAACGACAACGCGCGTCAATGCGCTCGATTTGATTCTGTTGCCGCGTCTCGAAGGGCAGCGCGTCTATATCGAGCGCGCGTTGGACGAACGCGAACGCGAAGACACCTTTCGGCTCAAACGTGTCAAGGCGGCGTTGGCACGCAAGCGCGACGTGGGATAATCCATATTTTGACCCGCCCGCGCCAAGATAAGTCGCAGGGGAGATGCATTGCGGAGCAAGCCATGACTAGATCGCCCATGAAATCCATTGACGTACATGCCTTTGAATTTCACAACCAACTCGACCCACACCAGCGCGGTTCGAGTTTGAGCGATATTATTCTCGGTGGGCAGGATGGTTTGGTGAATGTGTTGGGTGTGATTCTCGGCGTCGCGGCGGCGACGAGCGACGTGCGCGTGGTCATTGCCGCGGGCATGGCCGCCACCTTTGCCGAATCGGTTTCGATGGGCGCGGTGGCGTACACTTCGACCAAGGCGGATCATGCCTTGTACGAAAGCGAGCTCGCCCGCGAACATCGGCACGTTCATCTGGTGCCCGCGCTCGAGCGCGATGAAATTCGCGAGATTTACCGCAAGAAGGGGTTTGAGGGCGCGCTGCTCGATCAAGTGGTAGATACGATCACGGCGAACAAGGACGTCTGGGTCGCGGTGATGATGGCGGAAGAATTGAAACTCGCGCCCATCGAAAAATTCGGCGCGGTGCGCTCGGCGCTGATTGTCGGTGTGGCCGCGGTGGTCGGGTCGTTAGTTCCGCTGCTGCCCTTTTTCGTCTTGCCGCTGGTGACGGCGATGTGGGTTTCGATTCTGGTCGCGGGTCTAACGTTGTTTCTCGTCGGCGTGTACAAAGCTCGCCTCACCGTCGGACATTGGTCGCGCAGCGGAATCGAGTTGGCGGTGATCGGGATTGTTTCGGCGCTGGTTGGTTATGCTGTCGGGCTGCTCTTTCAAGTGCCCGCCACGCCGTGACGTGTCACAGTGCCGCACGAGTCTCATGCCAAAGTGCAGCTTGAGGAGAACGTGAGCGACGCAAAGGTTTTATGATGGACCAAGATCCGCGTGTGCTCGAATTGCGCGCCGTGCGCGAAAGAACGCGCGACTGACACCCGCTCTTGACTTGGTTGTTTAAAATGAAAAGGGTGAAGGTGCTCCCCCGGAATGGGAGTTGGCTCAATCCGGGGAGCAACAAGTGAGGTAAATATGTTCACTTTTTCGCGCGAGGATTTGGTCACCTTGGCAAAACACCAAGATCGTTGGGCAGTGTCCCTTTACATGGCGCTCCATCCTAAAAACGGTGAACGGCGGCAGAGTGCAATCCAACTGCGCCAGCTGCTCAAAGAAGCCGAACAACGCCTGAGTGCGAACGGCGCGCCGGGTTCGGTGCAGCGCGCACTGCTTGATCCGGCTCACGCATTGGTCGAGGAGATGCCCTTTTGGGAGTCCATCGGCGACGGGCTAGCACTTTTCTCCGCGCCCGAGCTGTTTCGTTCCTATCAATGTCCCGCACATTTTTCCGACCGCGTTGTGGTCGCGCGGCATCTCTATGTCAAACCACTCTTGCCATGGTTGTCCGAAATGGGAACGTTCTATGTGTTGACCCTGAGCGAAAATCACGTCGCACTGCTGCGCGGCACGCGCGCGGGACTGAGCCAAGTTCCCATGGTGGAGGTACCACAGAGTTTGAAGCAAGCACTCGAATCGGAGCAAGTGGAAAAACAACATCAGGTGCGCACCATTGCTCCCGTTGTGGGAACGGCTGGGCGCATGGCGCTTTACTATGGACAGGGGCAGGGAACGGACGACGAAAAGCAGCGTCTCGTGCGTTTCTTTGCGATGGTCAATCGCGGGGTCGAAAAGGCGCTTCGCCCCGAACATGCACCATTGGTTGTCGCGGGCGTGGATTATCTCATCCCCCTCTATCGCCAGGTGAATGATTATCCGGGATTGTGCGAAGAATTCATTCCCGGCAATCCCGATGCACGGAGGATGGATGAGCTTTATGCACGCGCCTGGGAAATCGTGCAGTCGTATTTCAAGGCGCCGTTGGCGCAAGCGCTCGTTCAGTATCAAAAGCTCGCCGGAACGCGACGCACATGCCACACCTTGAGCCAGGTTCTGCCTGCGGCATTTCAGGCAAGGATCGAAATTTTATTCTTGCAAGATGGTGGGGCCAAGTGGGGATATTTTCATCCCGAAACGGGCGCGCTTTCCGAGTACGATCAATCTGCCGGTAACGACGAAGAGCTGTTGAACTTGGCGGCGCTTGAGACTCTGCGCGGCGAAGGAGACGTGTATCTCCTCCGTGCGGACGATATGCCTGCGGCTGCGCTCGCTGCGGCGATACTCAGATATTGAAGCAGGTCTTGGGCGCCACGTTTCACTCTGTGATAAAATTGTCAACGTATTGGGCGATGAACTGTATCGCCCAGTGCGTTGACATCACATTCGCCAACCGAGTCCCAGTTGATTCGTTGGCTTTTTTCATGTTACCGAAAGCGAGCCAGCGATGCTTGAGCAGAATTTGCCTGCAACTCATTCCCCTTTGACGCTTTACACACCACGTTCGCGCGTACAAACCGCGCTGCGCCACAGCGAACCCGACCGCGTGCCGGTAGATGTATTGATGACGCCCGAAGTGTGGCACAAACTCGTCAAGCATTTTGGTCTGGAGTGGCGCAAGCCCAGCGACGATCAATTTTTTGATCCCGTGTGGGACGCCGTTGCCGCGCTTTTGGAAAGCGATGTGCGGTTGATTTCGTACGACCAATTTTGCAAGCCGCCCGAATCCATTTTGCGTCCGGGCGCGCGCGTCGAATGGTGGGACGCGCTGACGCGTTCGACGCCGAATCGCATGTGGCGGCAATGGCTGCCCGACGGCGACTCGATGGATATTTGGGGACATCACTATCGCGTTGTGGAGAATCCGACCGGCGCTTATGAGGAATTTGCAACGTATCCTCTGCAAGACGCGACCGCTGTGGACGATTTGAAGCATTACGCGTGGGCAGAACCCGATTGGTGGGACTGGACGCCGCTGCCGCAAGTGATTCGCGCAATGGACCCGGAGCGTAAATCGTTTTTGCGTTTTCGCATCGGTTCGATTTTTGAACAGGCGTGGCAAATTCGCGGGATGCAAGAATTTTTGATGGACCTTGCCGCGCAGCCCGAAATTCCCATGTATATCATGGAGCGGCTCACCGAAACGCACGTGGAAAATCTGGAACGCGCGTTAGCCGTCGCGGGCGCGGAACTCGACATGGTGTATTTTTATGACGACGTGGCGACGGCGCGTTCGTTGATGATTTCGCCGACGATGTGGCGCGAAATGGTCAAGCCATGTCACGAAAAAATCATTGCGGTCGCGAAAAAATACAACAAGCCCGTGATGTATCACTGCGACGGCGCGATTGCGGCGTTGATTCCCGAATTGATTGACATGGGCATTGATTTGTTGAACCCGATTCAGCCCGATTCGCCGGGGATGGAGTGCAATCGTTTGAAACGCGATTTTGGCGCGCGCCTGAGTTTTCACGGCGGCCTTGACATTATCAAGACGCTGCCGCGCGGGAGGGTTGACGAGGTGCGGGCTGAAGTGCGCGAGCGCGTAAACATTCTCGGCGCGCAAGGAGGATACGTGATGGCGAGTTCGCATCACATTCAGTCCGACACGCCGGTGGAAAATATCCTGGCGATGTACGAGACGGGGCTGCGGTATCGGGAGTGAATCATGGTAAGCGGATGGTGCGCTGGAATACAGCGCGAGAAAGCGGATAAGCGGATGAAATCCACACCATCCGTTTATCCGCTTTGATTATCCGCTGACTATCCGCTCACCGCATCAAGCAATTGCGGAATCGTCTTTCGCACAATCTCGACCATGCGGTCGAGTTGTTCGTCGCTGATGATGAGCGGCGGCGCAAACGCGATGGCGTCGAATAGAACGCGGGTGTACAGACCATTTGCCAAAAGCATGTCCATGCCGCGTTGATTCAACTGGCGGTCGGCGGGATAGGTCGCTTTGGTGGCTTTGTCCGCGACGAGTTCGACGGCGCCGATGAGTCCCAAACCGCGCACGTCGCCAACCCCTTCCAGTTCCTGCATTTCCCTCAACTTGGCTTGCAGTTTTTCCCCTTGCACCGCCGCGCGTTCCACCAAGTTTTCCTCTTGTAGGATTTTCAAATTCGCCAACGCGACCGCGCACGATGTGGGATGGGCAGAATAGGTAAAGGCATGCATCCAGCGCTGCGACGGCGGAACGGAATTCATAACACGCATTACCTTGTCTGAAACGCCGATGCCGCCCAGCGGCACGTAACCGCTCGTGATGCCTTTGGCGAACTGCATAATGTCCGGTTGAATTATTGCGCCGCTCGCGGCGCGATAATGCTCCAACCCGAACCATTTGCCTGTGCGCCCGAATCCGGTAATAACTTCGTCGCTGATGAAAAGCACATCGTACTGGTCGCAGATTTCGCGAATGCGCGGAAAATAATCGGGGGGGGGGACGATGACGCCGCCCGCGCCCTGTATCGGTTCCGCGATGAATGCGGCAACCGTCTCGGGGCCTTCTTGCAGAATTTTTTGCTCCAACAAATTCGCGGCGGCAATGCCGGGGCTGACCGATGGGTCGGGGTTGTTGAAGCGGTACGGATACGGCGATTCGATGTGCGAAAAGTTCGGCACACGCGGTTCAAACATTGTCCAGAAAGGAGGCATGCCCGTCGCGCTCATCGCCGCCATCGTGAGACCGTGATACGCGCGCAGGCGCGAAATAATTTTTACTTTATCGGGGCGACCCTGCGCGCGCCAGTAAAAACGCGCGGTCTTGAATGACGATTCGGACGATTCCGCGCCGCCGCTCGTGAAAAAGAAAGTGTTGATTTGCGGATAGGCGAGCTCGCTCAATTTTTCCGCGAGTTGGATCGCGGGCAGATTCGAGCCGCCGCTGTACGCGGTGTGGTACGCGAGCGTGGACATTTGATCGTACGCCGCTTGCGCCAGTTCGCGGCGTCCGTGTCCGACGTTCACATTCCACAAGCCCGCCAGCCCGTCAATGAGTTCGTTGCCGTCGGCATCGTAAATGAGCGCGCCTTGCCCTTTGACCCAAATGCGCGGGGCGCGTTGAAAACTGGGGTGGTGCAGCGGGTGAATAAGATGTTCGGTGTCACTTTCGATTAGTTGGGAGGTGGTTTGCATGAGAACTCCTGTAGTGAGATGGGAAAAGCGAGATATGGAACGCAAAAAAGTAAGACCAAGCGTCAAGGACCAGTCGAGTTTATATGAAATTTTAGCACATTGTTAGGCAGACCCCTTGCCAGAAACCTAATTCTGTGGTATATAGGAAATAGGTACTATTGCTCTTGAACAACTTGACCTCGCGATTTTGGCATCAGACGGATGCGATGAACTTGGGTCTTGCTGTGGTTTGAAGACGGCAAAGTGGACGCCCGGACCTGAGGGAGCAAATGGCGTAACCGACCGTACACAAGGAACGCAAGCGACTTGTGCGCGGTTTTTTTTTGCCATGATGTTTTGCGAGGGTTTTCTACGGGGGCTGTGAAACCTTGCCTTGTCGCCGACGACCATAACGACAAAATGGACGCTCAGTGCAACCAGATGCAAAAGCAGGGTGGAGCCGGAAGCGTAACCGACCGTTCGTGATTTGTTCACGAGCGGTTTTTTTTTGAAATGCGGCACAAAAAAGGGGGGAGCAAAATGAAAACGTTCAGTCAGCGATTCTTCAGGAACCTTCTACGTCTCGTGGTGTGGTGCCTTGTCGTGGGCGCGTTAAGCATCATGTGGCCGTCAACCGCGCATGCGGATCTAGCGGGCTGTTCGTCGGCGACGGGAGGCGTGTCGAGCACCGGACATGGTCGCACGATTCAAGGAAAGATCGGTGCGACGAATTACAATCTGTGGGCTGGTGTGATTATGGTGGATCTTACGGGCACCCCGAATGATGTTCAATCTTTTTGCATTGATTTGACACATCGCATCAGCATCGGCGATTGCTTTAATACCGGGGCAGCATTGACAGGCAATCTCGCCAAGACGATCTATTACTATCCACCGGACAACACATTGTCCGACGACGAGAATGCTGCGCGCCAAGCTGTCGTGTGGTATTACTCGGATACGTTTGTACCGACGAGTCCCTCGGCGGTCGTGACGCGCTTTAATGCAATCATCGCGGACCTGAGCACCAAGCCCGCACCCCCATCCTCCAATCCGCCAAGCATGACGGCTACTCCGCCCAGCGCCAGTAGGAATGTCAATGAAACCCAATCCTTTACGCTGACTGTAACCCAAGATGGGGCGCCACTAGCGGGGCAAGGGGTCAACTTGAGCTTGAGTGGCGTTGGCACACTCAGCACGAGCACGGTCACGACAGACTTGAATGGACAGGCGACCTTTACCGTCACGAGTAGCGTGGCAGGAACCTCTGACATAAATGCAAGCTTTTCGTACAGCTTGCCCAAAGGCACGCAGTTCGATCCAGTCATCGCGGACAGACAAAAACTGGTCTTGGGCGAAACCACGACGGGGAATGTGGTTGTGGACCCGACAGTGGAGTGGACGACCCCCACTGCCGTTACGCTCGCCGCGTTCGATGCCAGAGTAAAAGGTAAAAATGTCAATCTGCGTTGGGAGACGGCAAATGAATTGCAAGTGAACGGGTTTCACGTTTGGCGCAAAGCAGGCAAGGGCGCGTGGGAAAAAATCAACCGCCAATTGATTCCTGCGACAAACGTTGGAACTATCATGGGCGCCAAATACAAGTTCACCGACAAGTCCGTCAAACAAGGTAAAACGTACGCCTACAAATTGGAAGTGGTGGGCGCGAATGGCACCGTGGAATGGTCTCAAGTTGAAACGGTCAAATTGTCAGCGGCGCCGTAGGGAGACAAGGTGTTTGATTTCACGACGCGATGAAAATTCTTGAGCATGGCGTCTGTATCCAAAATCGCGGATGCTATGACATCCAGTTGCGCTGTGCCAGTTCCACAGCAGACATGGACGCTTCAACTGGATCGAGCAAATGGCGTAACCGACCGTAGGCATGAAAAAGGGGGGGGAAAAATGATTCATCCTGCGCTGGTTAATATGCTTTCGATTCTTGCCGGAAACCGGGGCAAGTTCGTTCGCATCTCCATTGGGTTTGTACTATTTGTGTTGATGGCAGGGCAGACGGCGATTACTTCGCCGGTCATGGCGGCGGCGCTTCCGCAACCTACCTATGCCGCGGCGGTTGTGGATGGTAATGCGAGTGAATGGAACCTCACGGAGGATTTCTTTACCAATCTGTGCACCGCTGCAAATTGTAGCTCCAAGCCCGTCACTGCCAAGGCATATTTGCGCTACGACTGCGTAAACCAAGTCATGTATGTGTTGGTGCTCGCCGAGCCGGGACATACTGTAGATAACTCTCCGGAAGACCAGTGGGCTGCCATCAATAGCAACTCGAACAAAGTCTATGATGGGAGCTCGCCTGATTTTGCGTATGTCATGGCTGGTTCGACGCGACGTGGATACGAGGCGTCGTTTGGCATCGTACCTGGGAGCTACACGATTGACATTCATACGGATCTAGACAACGGCGAAACCTCCGGTTCGGGCTTTGTATCCCTGTTCATGAGTTGCACCGATTGGGGCGATCTGCCAAGCGCCTACGGGATTGTAACTTTGACGCAGAATGGTGGACGACACACGATTGGCAATCTCGTGCTGGGCCCGCGCATTGACGGCGAAGCTAACGGGCAACCGAGCGCCACCGCGACGGGCGATGACGTCAGTAATGTACCAGACGACGAAGCGGGTGTCATCGCCGATCCTTCGCTCGTATGGAGTGTGGCGCATGGCGGTAAATTGCTCGTGACCGTGACGGGCCCCGGCGCCGGCGTCATTGGCTGCTTGAGCGGGTGGATGGATTTCAACGGCGACAATGACTTGAGCGATCCAGGCGAAAAGATCATTGACAACATGGGACGGGCGGCAGGAACGACCTCTATCCCATTCTCCATTCCAGCGGGCACGACACTGCCGGGTGTTTTCTTGTCGCGCTTTCGTCTCTATCCGGCAAGCGCGGGCAGCTGCAACAGCATCAGCCCCGCGCTAACGGGCTTGGCGGTGAATGGCGAAGTGGAGGACCACCGCATTCCAAGTGTTGACTCGACAACCGCTGCGCGCCTCGAATCGTTCCAAGCTCGCGCGCGGGTCAAGAATGCCAAGCTGCAATGGCGCACAGGTTTCGAACTTGACGTGCTTGGTTTTAATGTGTGGCGCAGCCAACACCAGAATACCGGATACTCCAAGCTGAACGCGCAGCTCATCAGCGCCAAACACGTCGGCGAACTTGTCGGCGCCAAGTACACGTACAATGACAAAACGGTCAAACCGGGCAAGACCTATTTCTACAAACTTGAAATAGTGGGCGGCGCCGGAACTCTGGAGTGGTCCGAAATCGAGCGTGTGCGTATTCCGACAACACCCTAAACCCGCTTGCAATTTCACTCGGGGGGGAATACGTGCGGTGCAAAGCGTACCGCACGTATTTTTTTGCGCGTGGTGTGAATTGACGCCAGCTAGTGAAAGGTTGTATTCTAACGCTTGAACGGGGGAGGCGTCTATGACGGATGAACAACAGCTGCTGCAAGCGGAACGCTTGCGTGGATTTGAAGCGCGCAACGCGCGCGGTGAAAAAATCGAGCCGGGCGATTGGATGCCCGACGAGTATCGGAAACAATTGATTCGGATGATTTCGCAGCACGCGCACAGCGAAATCGTCGGCATGTTACCCGAAGGCGCATGGAT
>JACQWQ010000060.1 GCA_016209205.1 Chloroflexota bacterium | reverse complement strand
TACACTGCCTTCCGAAAAACGCGAAGCAAAAATTTATTTGCTCGTCATTGTCGCCGCCGCGTTGGTGGGCGTCATCTTGCTCGGGCTTGCCGATTGGCGCGCGGGGATGTTGGGCGCGCTCGTGTTCATCGTCGGCGCGTTATTGTTTTGGCTCATCGCGCAGCGCGAAACGAACGGCGGCGCGTTGAATCTCAATACGGTCGCAGGACGCCTACCGATTCACAGCATCGAACGCGACGGCGCGCTGGTCACGCGCGACGGCACGCGCGTGCAGGTTGCCATTCTCACGCTCGGCCGTACGGGCTACAAACCCGCGCTCGCCGCCGCCGATGTCGCCGATACGCTCACAAAATTTCTCGCCTACCTCGCGCAGCACGAACAAGGCGCGGTGCCCATCAAACTCTTTTGGCTCACCGATTATCATCTCGGACAACTCGACCTGACCGACAGCGACGGCACCAGCCGTGTGCCGCAGGAATACCTGAATGCGCTGCGTGACCTCGCGCAATCGGGCGCAAAACGCGCGCGCGTGATTATCACGGGCATTGTGTATCCGACCTACGTACACGACCGCGTGCGCGATTGGCTCGGCGCGTTGGACCTTGGTTTGTCGCCGCTCGGGGCGTACGCGGCGGAATCGCTCCTGCGCATGTTGTTTGGCGGCGAGAGTTTGCTCGCCCAAATTCAGCAGGCGACACTGATGGACGCGGGCGTACTGCCGCGCGTGGCGTATCGCGGTTTCATTCCCGAACAACTCTCATTCGGCGCGCAGTTGACCGCGCGGGCGCGCGACCAACAAAATGTGTTGAATGTTTTGCGCGTCAATACGCCGTTCAACGAAGCGCGTGAAGCGTTGATGCGCGCGTTGGGCGCGGCGGATGGCATGTTGAGCGTGACGATTACGCCCCTGCCGCGCGACGCCAGCGCGACGGAATTGCGCGGGCAGTTGCTCGCCGCGCGCGTGCCGGGATTGGGACGCCCGCGCCAGGCAAAGCAAATGCGCGACACGCTCGAAAAATTGGAAGACAAACACGCGCTCGAATATCTATTTGACACCGCAACGGTCTTGGTGACGTGGGGGCAAGACGACCGCGCCGCGCAACTGAATCAAAATTTCGCGGCGTCGTATCTCACCGCCTTGAATCTCACGCCGTTGACAGATCGCGCGTTGGATGAATCCATGCGCGCGTGGCTGCCGGTGTTGGACGTGAAACGTGATGCGTCAAACGTGAAACTGCCTGCCCCGAATGCAATGAGGGGTCAAACGTCAAACGTGATGGTGCGCGTGATGGATTGGCTGACCACGCCGCCGCCGCCGCCCGCACAGCGATTGTTGACCACGCAGGTGTTGACCACCCTCGCGCGCGAAGAAGGCAGCGACATTCATCTCGCCGATGCGCGCGGGAGAATTTTGTTGGGGCGCAGTGTGATGGCAGGCAAAGAAGGTTTGCGTTACGCGGACTTTCGTTCGGACACGGGACCGGTTTTGCTCGTCAGCGATCAGGGGGGGGGAAAATCTTCGACGCTGATTGTGTGGTTTTTGCTGCGTCTGCAAATTTTGAACTACAAGGTCGTCGCCATCAATTTGAAATACTCGGCGCGAATGCAGGCAGGCATCGAAACGATTGGCGGGATCACGCTGCACCCGCACGACGACTTACAACGCTTTGAAGAGCAAACACGCGCCGCGCTGTTTTCCACTAAACCCGTATTGTATCAACCCGTCAAGGGCACGCGCCCGTACGCGCTGGCGGACGATCCGTGTTTGCTCGTGTTCATGCGAATCTTTTACGAAGAATGGCTGCCGAGTCGCGGGGCGGTAGGTCAGCCCAACGCCCTTGCCGCGCTGGTGATTGACGAAATTCACCGCCTCATGCCCAAAGACCGCGAACTTTCCGCCAACGCGCAGCAGGTGGCGACATACGTCGCGGAAGCATTCAAAGATTGGGCGGAACGCAAACTCGTCATCGCCGCGGCGACGCAAACGCTGCGCGATTTGCTGGGCAGCAATCTCGGCATCACGCTGCAAAAATTTCGCACCGCCGCGTATTTCCAAGTCGGTCCCGAAGACCGCGAGATGTTGATTGAAAAAGGGTACGAACCCGCGTTGATTGATTTGATTATCGGCGCGCGCCGCCGCCCGCGCGGATACTGTGTGCTCGTCCTCCCCGATGGTTTTTACACCGTGCTGAAAGTGCTCGTAACGCCCGAGGAAAAAGAAATCATTCAGCGTTTGGATGTGGAAGAAACGGCGGACGTGACGCCGCAGCTCGCGTTCAAGTGAGCGCCGCACCTCACCCCCGGCCCCTCTCCTAAATGGCGAGGGGAGTCACATTGGAAAAGGAATGTTCCCATGTTAACCCCGCGTCGCATCGGCTTGGTTTCGACACGTTTTTCGGGCACGGATGGCGTTTCCCTCGAAAGCCGCAAGTGGGTGGACGTATTGGAACAGCTCGGGCATCATTGTTTTTATTTCTCGGGCGAGTGTGACCATCCGATAAATATTTCGCGCATGACGCCCGAAGCGCATTTTTTGCACCCCGATGTGTGGGACATTTACACGGTCGCGTTTTCCAACGCGGTGCGCCCGCCCGCGGTGACGCGGCGCATTCGCGAATTACAGGCGCACCTCAAATCCGAATTGGACGCGTTTGTGCGCGCGTTCGACCTCGAGCTGTTGCTGGTTCAAAACGCGTTGGCGATTCCGCTGAATATCCCGTTAGGGTTGGCGCTGACGGAATATATTGCCGAGACCGGGTTCCCGGTGTTGGCGCACCATCATGATTTCTTTTGGGAGCGCCCGCGTTTTTTGGTCAACTGCGTTTGGGACTATCTCAACACGGCGTTCCCGCCGCACTTGCCCAGCATTCGTCACGTCGTCATCAATTCCTCGGCGGCGAATCAATTGAGCTTGCGCACCGGGATTTCGAGCATGTTGATTCCGAACGTGATGGATTTTGAACATCCGCCCGCGCCGCCCGACGAATATGCCCACACGCTGCGCGCCGACCTCGCGGTAGGCGTGGATCAGGTCTTGGTGTTGCAGCCGACGCGCGTCGTCGCGCGCAAAGGCATCGAACACGCCGTCGAATTGGTGAAACGACTTGGGCTGGATGCGCGGCTTGTGATTTCCCATTCCGCCACGGACGAAGGCAATGGGTACGTTCAACATTTGCGGACTTTTGCGGGCTTGTTGGGAATGAACGTGAATTTCGAGTCCGTCATTATCAGCGCGACGCGCGGGCGCACAGACGACGGACGCAAGATGTACGCACTGGCAGATGTGTATCAGCACGCGGATTTGGTCACATATCCTTCGACGATCGAGGGATTTGGCAATGCGTTTCTCGAAGCCATCTATTATCGGCGACCGTTGGTGGTCAACAATTATTCGATCTTTGCCACCGATATTCAACCCAAGGGCTTTCGCGTCATTTCATTTGACGGGTTTATCACAGAGGACACGCTCGCACAGACCCGTTACGTTCTGCAAGACCGGGCGGCGGCGGCAGAAATGGTCGAGTTGAATTATCAGCTTGCCGCGAAACACTATTCGTACGCCGTGCTGCGGCGGCATCTGGAAACTTGTTTGGCGCAGTTCTTTGGCGAATAGCGCGCACCGGATCAAAGGGCAAAGCGTTGAGCGTTGGCGCGTGACCCAAATCGGAAACATTTATGACCGAGTTTTGACTTTTATGCGCGAACGTATCGCAGCGACGGAATGCCGACGCGGGCATTGAATTCCTGAAAGGTCTTGCGCCTCTCAAGAAAGCAAGCTGGGAGGCGTTTTTCCTTGCCGGGGGGAAACTTGATTGCGCGACTTTTTCGACTCGAGCGGCGGTTCGCTCCACTGGCGCGCTTGACCATCACCACGCGCCTCGTACTCGGTTTCAGCATCTTGATCCTCCTGATGGTGCTCCTGTTGTTTGGCACGATTGGTATCATAATGCGGGAGCGGATGTACGAGAACACCGACAACCGCTTGCGCCATCATACGCTGATTTTCTACGCCACACTCAAAGAGGAAGAAAAATATCTCGCGCACGAGGCGGCGTTCCTCGCACAACTGGCGAGCTTGGCGCCCGACTCGAACGTAGCGGAGCATGCGCAGTTCGAGAGCGTGTTTGTGCCGCTGCTGACGGAGCACGAGATGGATGCGGCTTATGTGCTCGACCTCAACCGGCGCGTATTGTTCCGCGCGGGCGCTTCGATTACCGACGACGCGACGGTAGAGCGCTTCCCGCTGTACGAGAGCGCTTTGACAGACAAGGTCGCGAGCCAATGGTTTGCAACGAGCACCGGGATGTGGCTGATTGCCGCCGCGCCGCATCAAACGCTCGCAGGCGAAACGGATGCTATCTTACTGATCGGCAAACGCTTGAACGGCAAATACCTGCAAGCCAAAGCAGAGATTTTGGACGACCAACTCGCATTGATCGGGCAGGATAGCGCGGTGTCCTCGCTCGAACTGCCGCCCCAATTTTCGTTCGACGCGTTGCGCGCAGTACAAGTCCCCGCTGCTGAATTCTCCACGCGCCCGGGCAGGTTTAACACTATGGATCTGGACGGCGAACCTTATCGCGTCGCCGCGCTGGCGGTTCCCTTGGCCGATGGCGGCAACTTGACATTGGGCGTCTTTCATCCTGCCGCCGCGCTGGCGCACAGTATGTGGATTGCCTATCTGGGGGTCGCCGGTTTTGGTCTGGTCGTCCTCGTGCTCGGCTCGCTCTTTGCCGCGCTCTATGCGCGCAGTGTCACGGGTCCGCTCACACAGTTGGCGCAGGCGACCACCGCGATGGCGGCAGGCAATCTGGAGCAGCCGCTTCAAATCGCCAGCCACGCCGAGATCGAACAATTGGCGCACACCTTTGAAGAAATGCGCGTGCGGGTGCGCGCCATGCTCGCCGCGCAGCAGCGTTGGAACAGCGAACTCGAAGACAAGGTGCGCGCCAAAACGACCGAACTGCAAGAACTGTGCGATGTGCGCGATCAATTGCTCCGAAAAACCATCGCGGCGCAGGAAGAAGAGCGCAGCCGCCTGGCGCGCGAACTGCACGACGAGACTTGTCAGAGTCTGACCGCGCTACTCGCGAACCTGACCGTCGCCGAGCAACTGCCGTGCGAAGCGGCGCACGCGCGCTTGGGGGAATTGCGTACGAGCGTCGTCAAGACGCTGCAAGAGGTCAACCGTATCGTGCTCGATCTGCGCCCGACGCTTCTCGACGACTATGGACTCGTCCCCGCGCTGCGCTGGTACGCCGAGCACCGTCTTGCCGCGACACACACGCTGGTCGAGGTAAAGACCTTTGATTTTGAGGCGCGTTTGCCGCCGCTGATCGAGACCACCCTCTTTCGCGTCACGCAAGAGGCGATTTCGAACATTGCCAAACACGCGCACGCGCAGCGCGTTCAGATCAACTTGCTCTATTCCCAAATCGAGGACGGACACATCGTCACACTCCAGATTCAAGACGACGGCTGCGGTTTTGACATAGAACACCGTGAACGGCATTCCCTCACGGGGCGTCCCTATCTCGGCGTGCTGGGCATGCGCGAGCGCGTCGAGTTGGTCGGCGGGCAATTCGAGATGCGCTCGACGCCGGGCGAAGGCACTTGCATCGAGGTAACCGTTCCCTTTGCAGCAGAAAACACAGGAGCGATGAACGCATGAGCAGCACACGAATTCTGTTGGTAGACGACCACGCCATTTTGCGTGCGGGCTTGCGCGCGCTGCTGGCGGCGTACCCCGATCTGGAGGTGGTTGGCGAAGCGGCAGACGGCGCGGCGGCGCTGGCGGGCGTAAATGAATTGAAACCTGACGTCGTCGTGATGGACATTGCGATGCCCGGGATGAATGGGCTTGTCGCTACGCGGCAGATTCTTCAAATCAACCCCGCAACCAAAATCCTCATCCTTTCCCAGTACGACAACAAAGAGTACGTGCTGCCGCTGCTGCGGCTCGGCGCGGCGGGCTATGTCCTCAAGCAAGCCGTACATACCGATCTCGTGACGGCGATTCGCGTCGTCGCACGGGGCGAATCGTTCCTCTATCCCCCGATTGCCAAAACGGTGCTTGACGCGTATTTGCACGAACCGCGCGGCGATGTGGAAGATGCGTACAATCAGTTGACGGAACGGGAGCGCGAAGTATTGATTCTGATCGCGCAAGGGCGTTCGACGCGCGAAATCGCCGAGCAACTGCACCTCAGCCCAAACACCGTGGATGTGCACCGCGCACGGTTGATGCAAAAGCTCGACCTGCACAGTATCGCCGCGTTGACTACTTATGCAGTGCGCCGGGGCTTGGTCGGCGGATGAAACGAGGTGCTGTAATGCCTTTCCCTACCTGCGTGTAATTGTTTTCTGTCCCTCTAATCGTCCCCTCGCCGTATTTACGGCATTCACACTATTTGCTACGCTTTTCCCCGTTACTTGCTCAGGAGCAGCAGTCCAACGACTGTTCCAACAACCTGGCACAGATTCTCAAGAGCTGACGATGGTTCTTGGGGTTCGTACAAGAATCACTTTTCGACTGCTCGCGCTGGATGGCGGATGAACGCCGATGCATCGGACGAACTGCGTCCGCTTCATCGGAGCATCCGAGTAATCCAGCGCTTCAGGCATGGATGCGAATGGTGCGATGTAGTTCATCGCCTCATTCGACAAATCCACACGAGCCGGAGCTTGATCTATTACGAACCCTTTACGGCAGATACGGTGGCGAATGCCTCTTGCGCGCGCGATAGAGGCATCTTTTTGGGTTTCACTTCGCCCCGGATCGGAAAGGTGTGGGGATACGGCAACGTGGATGAACAAATGAAAAAGATACGCGTGGTCGTGGCAGACGACCACACACTGGTACGCGAAGGCGTGCGCTTGCTCCTCGAAGCGCAGTGCGATATCGAGGTCGTCGGCGAAGCGTGTGATGGTCGCGAGGCGCTCACGCTCGCCGGTCAGCATCGTCCCGATGTCGTCGTGATGGACATTCAGATGCCCAACTTGAATGGACTGGACGCGACACGCGCGATCAAAAGCCAAGTTTCTGGGACGCAAATCGTCATGCTGACAATGCACGATAGCGACGAGTATTTTTTCCGCGTGCTCGCCTGTGGGGCATCGGGCTATGTATTGAAAAAGGCGGCTTCTCCGCGCGAACGCGAAGTCCTGAAATTGATCGCCGAAGGGCACACCAATCAGGTCATCGCCGAGAAATTGGTGATCAGTCCCAGCACTGTTCAGACGCACCGCACCCGCATCATGCAGCGACTCAATTTACAGACCCGTGCGGAACTGATCCAATACGCGCGCAACAAAGGTTTACTCGACAACGTGTCGTGAATAAACGTTCTACGGATCCGCATCGCTGGGTGGATCTTGCCACTCACTTGCCGGAGGTGTAGTTGAGCAACCTTCTCTCAATTTGTAGGGACCTTGATGAGCAACTTCCTCAGGACTAGCCCATCCATACCCACTGCTCCGAATCCGGAGGTGGAAATAATAAGGAATGGCAGCGCCGCCACTTGGCCCCAAGGTGAGGCCCGGACTAATGGCATAATACGCTCCATGGTAAGCATCCGGAGTCGCATCGGGAAGAAAATCTGGATCTGTGTTCCACTCGTACGAATACCCAGTGATTTGGTGTCCGTTATAGACGTCATTAAACTCATCATCCGCCCCGGGCCAGCGTGAAACGATTTGCGAAGCACCAGAACAGGCACCCACGACATGACTTGTACTGGAAATGTTCAGTCCCGAATTCAGTGTCACCACGTTGAGGACTTCGGGATACCAAGGTCCCCAGCCAATCCCGCGAACACGTCTTAGCGAATGCCGCCTAGAATCACCACCATAAGCAGCACCTGAAGCTAAGGTAGCGGGCGGGATTGGCGTGGGAGTCATTTGATCCCGCGCTTCCCAATGAAGATGAGGCCCAGTTGAATTTCCGGTGCTGCCAACTATGCCAATTTTTTGCTTTTTGCGTACAATCGTCCCAAGGGCAAGCGGTTCGCGGAACGCCAAATGGGCGTAGTACGTGAAAAAACCATCACCATGCGCCAGGATAATCAAGTTACCCCAATCACCATAACCACCCCGATTTATATAAACCCAGCCTCGTTTTGCTGCGCGAACTTCGCGATACTCAGGGTTGAAAGGATTGTCCCATTCACCCACTGGGTCAAAGTCAATTGCCTCAGAGGATTTGACTGTATGGTCACCCTCACCAGGGCCATTTGTGATTCTGCTGATGAATTTTCGGTTGAAAGGCAAGAGATAGCCAGAAAGAGGTGTAGGAGTTCCGGAACCGTGGCTTACATTCTGTCTTTTTACGTTCAAAGGCATACTCGTTTCGGCAAAAGCTTGACCTAATAGCAAGAAAAACAATATCGCTATTACAGTTGCAGAGAACGCGATGACGGCTTTC
Source organism: Chloroflexota bacterium (assembly GCA_016209205.1). Taxonomy (GTDB): domain Bacteria; phylum Chloroflexota; class Anaerolineae; order UBA4142; family SHND01; genus SHND01. The sequence goes on along the minus strand of JACQWQ010000060.1, from coordinate 4,290 downwards.
CCGTGAGAAGTTTTCATATCGCTCCTTCTTTCAATTTATTTCACACTACCTTCGCCAAAAACCCGTTTTCTTGCATTTGTGTAAATCGGCGAGAAAACGGGTCTTGAGAAACGGTATCTCTCCATTGGCGAAGGTGGTGATTTCAATTATTCTAACGCACCCAATTCATTATGGGAAGAACTGAATACTCTCGATCATTTGCCGCAGTATTTGCTCCTGATAACTTCCAGTGTCAGGAAGGCGGTAATTGATATAGATCATATTCCTTCCACGAGGTACATAAATTGTCACGCCTATAAAGTGATCAACCGTATGATATTCAATCACTTGACGAAAACTGGAAACGCCAGCAATCGTCATAGGACTTTCCTCGATCAAGCGTAACTGATCGGAGAAATCAGGAGAGATAGCAGAATTGCCGTGTACCCAATCCTCCAAACTCTGTCCTGGCGCAAAAGGATGCCCAACCACTTCAAGATCGTCTAGTGTGATTTCAAGCTTGATAATGTTGGATGGTGCCTTGCCTTTAGCAAAGCTTCGATCATTTGGATCATAACTCAAAAATTGTGTCGTCCATCCTTGTGGCGGCAGATTGGGGGGTCTCCCATTCACATACCAATCTGGCGGATACGCGATCCTAAATCCCGCTAATTCATCCGTGTAGGTTGACCACTCTTCAATTGGAAGAATCTTTTCAAATTGGGCAGTCGGTCCCGGAACACGCGGTGTATTCGGCGGTGCGGAATGTGTCAATAGGTTTGAGACAACTTTTGCAAAAGTTTATTGAAGCGCCTGCGCTGGCAAGACCATGACGGGTTGGGGGCGATTGATCCAGACCTCCGGCGGCAAGCCCGCCACGAGGGGTTGCCCTTTCACAAAGCGTTCGGGATGTGCGGCATAGGCTTGTTGTAAGACCTGCTGGCGCGCCTGCAAGACCGCCGGGGCTTGCCCATAATGCACCACCGCAGGCGTGAGCAAGCCCAGTGCGCTGTGGTGATGTTCATGGTTGTACCAGTGAAAGAACGGGTGCGCCCACGCTCGCGCATCGGCGGCGGAACCGAAAAATTCCGGATAATCGGGTCGGTATTTCATCGTTTTGAAGTGCGCCTCTGAATACGGATTGTCGTTCGAGACGTGCGGGCGCGAATGCGATTTCGTCACGCCCAGGTCGGCTAATAACATCGTGATGGTTTTGGAGATCATCGGACTCCCACGATCCGCATGCAGCGTCAGTTGTCCTAACGGAATGTTTTGTTTGGCACAGGTTTGCAGAACCAGTTCTTTAGCCAGTGCTTCAGACTCGCACTCCGCGAGCAGCCAGCCGACGACATAGCGACTATATACGTCCAGAATGACATACAGGTAGTAGAAGGTGCGTTTCTGCGGACCGAGCAAGTGCGTGATGTCCCAACTCCAGAGTTGCTTCGGTACCGTGGCGACGAGAACGGGTTTGGTCGCGACCGGATGCACACATTGCTTGCGACGCTCTGCAACCTGCTCATTTTCACTTAAAATCCGATACATGCCGCGCCAATGACAGACATAGATGCCTTCACCGCGCACGGTTGATGCAAAAGCTCGACCTGCACAGTATCGCCGCGTTGACTACTTATGCGGTGCGCCGGGGCTTGGTCGGCGAGTGAAACGAAGCGTTGTAATGTCTTTTCTGTATAGCGGATAATGCCTTTCTATGCTTGGCATTATGCTCTCCCAGTATTTACTGGGAGAGCATCGTTTGTTACAATCATCACATACAACTGCTCTTATCAAAGGGGCTGATGACGGCTCGCGGTAAGAGACTACGGGTAATGAATGCCTCTCCTGTGTGAATGGGAGAGGCGTTTCTTTTTGTCACTGGGCGAGGTGCGATGGAATACATCGCCGCCGTCGCCCCTACTCAATCATGGAGAACTACATGCGCGTGATTCGCTCTTGGACTCCGATGCACTTGGCACAATTGACGCTCGATTGGATTGACGAACGGATCGGGCTGCGTGGGTTGATTACGGCATCGCTGCACGTCACCATCCCGCGCAGCGCGCACACCTACTATCTGGGCGGCATCACGCTCTTTTTCTTTATGTCGCAAGCCGTGACGGGCATTCTCCTGTCGCTCTATTATCGCGCCTCGCCCGAAAGCGCCTACGACAGTGTGCTGTTCATCATGAATCAGGTGAATTTCGGATGGCTCATCCGCAGCGTGCATGCCTGGGGTGCGAACCTGATGATCGTCTTTTGCATCCTGCACATGCTGCGCGTCGTGGTGCAAGGCGCGTACAAAGCGCCGCGCGAGGTGACGTGGTTGGCTGGCATCGCTCTGCTTTTCGTCACCCTGGGCTTTGGTTTCACCGGCTATCTGCTGCCGTGGGATCAACGCGCGTATTGGGCGACGACGGTCGGCACGGAAATCCCCGGCGCAGTGCCATTCATCGGCAGCTTTCTACGCGACTTGATGCGCGGCGGCGCGGACGTCAGCGCGGTCACCCTGACCCGCTTTTTCGGCATTCACATGCTGGTGCTACCTGCCTCGCTCGCCGGGGTATTGATGGCGCATCTGTTTATTATTCACCAGCAAGGATTGGCGGACCCGAAAGAGGATGAGACCAAAGGAGCCGCCAAATGAGCCAGTTAGAAGGGACATCCGAGAAAAAGCTGTTGCCCTTTTGGCCGCACTATGTCTTGAGCGAATTCATCGCCTGGTACGTCATGCTGGGTATCCTGATCACACTCTCGGCGCTCTTTCCCGCGGGCTTGGAAGAACAGGCGGACGCGTTCAAGACGCCGGCGCACGTCAAGCCCGAGTGGTATTTTCTGGCGGTCTACCAATTTCTTAAAGTTGCCAGCATCTTTAGTTTTCTCGGCGCCGAAGCTCCCAAGTTGATTGGCGTGATTGCGCCGGGGATTGGCATGGCGCTGCTGGCGTTGCTGCCCTTTATTGATCGCGGACCGAAACGACCCGCGCGGCGGCGCCCGCTCATGCTGCTGCTAGTCATTGTCATCGTTCTTGTCTTTATCGGTCTGACAGTGTGGGGACAGGTGGGTTGAGTTGAATGAAGAAAACGTTCGCACTGCTTATTTGCTCAATGGTTGTCACAGGGCTGGCTTGGCTCGCGCTGCCGTATCTGACCGTGCATGCAAACCCGCCCGCACAACGTCCCATTCCCCATTCGTTTGAAGGGCGGAGTGACTGTAACGCCTGCCACGCCACCGGACTTGGCGACGCTTCCAAATCGCCCGCCGACCACGAAGGGCGCACGAGTGAGATGTGTGTGGGTTGTCACGCCCGAGGGGGGACGACTACGCCGTTAACTCCCGGCGCACCTCAAACCGGCGCAACTCCGCCCGCACAAACCGGACCTACCGCAATAGCCGTACCGCGCATCCTCCATCCGCTGCAAGGTCGCGACGACTGCCTCGCCTGCCATGGAACTGGCTTGAGCAACACATCCGCGATGCCTGCGTCCCATGTCGGACGCGGTAATTCTACCTGCCGCGCCTGTCACCTTTCTGCGCGAGGACCGGAAGGTGAATTGGCGCGCCCGCTGCCGACGCCGATTTCCCACGCCAAAGCCGTCCCCAATCAAGATTCATGCGTGAACTGTCACAACACGTCCGGCGATCAGGACGCGAGCGTGCGCGAGTGGAATGAAAGCATCCACGCCCAGCGCGGTGTAACGTGCGCCGACTGCCACGGCGGCGACCCGACCCAAGCCAAGAAAGAAGCAGCCAAAGCCAGTGGCTATATCGGCAAGCCCAAAATACAAGACATACCGGCTCTTTGCGCAAGCTGCCACGCGCGCGTCGAATTGATGCGGCAATATGACCTGCCCACCGACCAGTGGGCGAAATATCAACAGAGCATTCACGGGCTGAAACTAGCGGAAGGCAAGCTTGACGTGGCGACCTGCTGGGTATGTCACGAAGGACATGCCACCAAAGCAGTGGACAACCCCGCTGCTCGAGTGTATCCGCTCAACGTGCCTGCCCTGTGCGCAAGTTGTCATGCCAATGCCGATTTGATGAAGCCCTACAAGGTTCCGACGAATCAGTTCGACTTGTATGCGGAAAGCGTGCATGGGACGGCGCTCTTGGAAAAGCAGGACTTGAGAGCGCCGAGTTGTGCGACTTGTCACGGCACGCACGGGGCAGCGCCCCCGGGCTTTCAAGAAGTAGCAAACGTGTGCGGCAGTTGTCACACGGCGACGCAAGAGTACTACTTGAAGAGCCAACATGCGAGCGGCGCATTGGGGACGCCGCGCTGTGTGACCTGTCACGGGCGCTATGACGTGA
>JACQWQ010000059.1 GCA_016209205.1 Chloroflexota bacterium | reverse complement strand
TTGATTGCCGATGAACCACGTCCCGCGCAGGTTCGGCGCGGCGAGATTCGGATCGAACCACGCGTGTGACGCGACCGGGGGATCGGGTTGGAGATGTTGGCCCCACGCGAGATGAATTTTGGGACCGGTCGCGGACGTGTTCAGATACGCCATCCCCACGCGCGGAATTTCATCCAGTCCGACGAAAAACCCTTGCGCGACATTCTGAAAGTTTTGGAGAAAGGCGGACTGATTGAGCGCGCTCACATCACGCGAGTTGAGCGGCGCGGGGATATTGATCTCTGCGACCTGATTGCCATCGGGCAGCTCGCCGTAAGCCATGCGTTCGTGGCCCGTGACAAAGAGCGATCCGGGAAAACCATCGTTCGCGCCGCCGGGGTCGCCGTCGGGATTGAACGTCATGGCGTTGCCCCCGTACTCGAACGTACGCGGACGCGCCGCGTCGTCCGGCAAACGAAAGGCACCGAGATATTGCAGATCGCCCGGTTGGATACGTTGCGTTGGCTCGATAATGCCGGGACCGGTGGCGACGAGCGGCAAAAAAACGGTGGGGGCAACCGCTTTGGGAGTGAGAGACCGTGTGGCAAACGTAATCCCGAGCGAAAGCAAACCAAAGAACAGCAAACAGATTCCGATGACTGCGGATACGAATAGGATGCGTTTCATCGTGAAAAAGTGACGGGTGACGCGGGTGACGGGTGACGAGTGACGGGTGACGGGGAAACCCAACTGCGTCACTTGTCATCCCATTACTCGTGCGCCGCAAGGTGAATGGATAACTCCTTGGTGATGGTACATGTCGAATGCACGAACTCAAAGTAGCGCAAAGCGCGCGATTCGTCATCGGTGCAGAGTACTGTTTTGGGGGAAAAGGTGGGTACTGGGGTACCCTTTTGGGGTCGTCGGTGAGCAGTAATCAGTGAGCAGTAATCAGTAATCAGTAATCAGTCACCAGTCATCAGTGAGCAGTAATCAGTTGCGCGCATTGAGCTGCGCTGGGCGGAGTTGAACGGAGGGGCGTTGGTCAATGAGTTGGACTCATTGACCCGAAGGATTCGGAGTTGAACTCCGAAGACGGGTTGGCACAGCAGTGCAACTGCTGTGCCAACAAAGTTGCTGTGCCAACAAAGTTGCTGTGCCAACAAAGTTGCTGTGCCAACAAAGTTGCTGTGCCAACAAAGTTGCTGTGCCAACAAAGTTGCTGTGCCAACAAAAGGGGAGCGGTCAGTTTGAAGCGGTCCAACAAACCCGGACGACAGTGCCTTTGCCGGGCGCGGACTCGACGGCGAACGCGCCGCCGATCAGTTCGACGCGTTCGCGCATCCCGACCAAGCCAAAATGCCCGCGCGCGGTGAGATGGTCGGGCGCGGCGGGGAGGGCAAAGCCGCATCCGTCATCGGCGAGCGCGAGCGTCAAGCGCGCGTCGTCCCAGACGAGTTGCAGAGAAACTCGGCGCGCGGTCGCGTGTTTCGCGACGTTCGTCAACGCCTCTTGCGCGACGCGATATAAATTGACCGCGACTTCGCCCGGCAGCGCGCGCAGCGTCGCATCGGGCGCGAGGTCGAGCTGGATGGGAATGCCAGTCTGCGCCGACCAATGATCCGCCAGCACGCGCAGCGCCGCGCTCAAGCCAAGTGTGTCGAGCATCGGCGGGCGCAGTTCCGCGCACACTTGGCGTAGTTCGGAAAGCAGCTCGCGCACCTCCTGACGCAGGGCGGGGAGCGCTTCGGTCGGCGCGGCGGGCGTCGCGAGCAACAAACCGAGTTGGATATTCAAGCCAACCAGGTCTTGAATCGGACCATCGTGCAAATCGCGGGCGAGACGCGCGCGTTCCGCTTCGCGTGAACGGATGAGTTGATGCTGGGTCGCGCGAATCACGGCGAGCTGCTGGCGCAGCATTTCGACCAACAGCACGTTGCCGAGCGCGACCTCTGCTTGGCGCGCCAGCGTGGTGAGAATGCGCCGGTCGGTGGTGCTCCAATCCTCGTCGTCCTGCCGCGCGCCCACGCGCCAAATCGCGCGCGTTTCGTTTTGAAAAACGAGCGGCAGGTCCAATGTCGCATCGCCCGGTCGCGTGGTCGCCGCTTCGGCGGGTTCGACGAGCAAACCTGCGCGCAATTGCATCAGCGCCGCGACCTGGCGCGTCAGCACATCGTTCAATTGCGCGCGTTCGATGCTGCGCGCGAGCGCGGCGCTGATCGTTTCGACGACGCGCGGATAATCGTACCAGCCGCCGTAGAAGAAACGATCTACCCACCGCTGCACCTGGGTGCGCGACCACTCGAACGTAAAGCCCACGAGCAGGGTCAGCGCGGCGGCAATCATCGTTTGGGCGAGCCAATCGCCGGGCGCGAAACGATAGATCAGAAGAAAAGGACCCAGGTACAAAATCAAAATGCCGAGCGAGAGGATCGCATAAACAAAGGTGCGATTCAGGGCGCGGTCAATGTGAAACAAGTTGTCGCGGAGGATCGCCACGAGATAACTCAATGGCGAGACAATGAGAAATGGACCGACCATCCAGCCCGGCATTCGGGTCGTCGAGCCGGCAATCGTGGGCAGGAGATAGAACAAGAAAGGGGGAATCGCGGATGCGACCGCGCCAAAGACGACGAGCCGTAAGCGGCGACGACCATCCGGCGTGGCGCGTCGCAAATAGGAATAGACCAAGAGGACGATTGCCGCGCTGATTTCTATCGTGTTGTAGAGAAAGGTCAGACGAATCCCTAAATCAGTGGCGGATAACCGGAGACCGAGCGCGACCAGCATCAAGCTGTAGGTGGGAATCAGAATCAGACGACGCTGGCGCGGCGTGCCGAGGACGACCGGGAAGGTAAGATAATAGTGGACGACCAACGCGCCGGCAAGGTGGAAACCGATGGAGCTGAGAACCTCCATCCAGTAGGGACGATAGTGGAGTTGGGGAAAAGCCAAAAAGAGCAAGAGACCGGTCGCGACGCTCATCACCATCACGAAAAAAAGTCGCGCTTGCAGCTGCCGAAAGCGTCGCCACGCCAAATAGACGCCCACACTCCAATGGGTCAAGGTCACGACGATCGCGCCAAGAAGATTGGGCAGATTGACGAGGGCGAGGGGCGCGAGTGGGATTTCGAGGATGAGAATTTGAGCGCCGCGCCGGAGCTCCACCGCGCGATTTTCGATTTCGCGGCTCTGCCATTGTTGGAATGGCACACCCTCTATCGTGAGGATCACATCGCCGGGCAAGACGCCCGCGTAATTCGCGTACGAATCCTGGGGCACGTCGAGCACGACGCCGCTCTGCCAATCGAAGGCACAGTCCAGCGTGAGCGTGCTCCACTGGAAATAAATGACATAGCCCACGAGCACGATTACGCCGGTCGCGATCAGAATAAAGAGCAAGCGCACAATTTGATCGCGCGCGTGTCGGTCAGGTTGCATCGTCGGGCTTGCCGGTGTGAGGAACTTGGACGAGGCCGTGCTGAATCGCAATGAGCGCGGCTTGCGTGCGCGAGGCGACGCCCAATTTGTCATAGATCGCGCTGACGTGATTTTGGACTGTCCGCGTGGTCACGACCAGGCGCGCGGCAATCGCGGTGTTATCCAATCCTTGCGCGAGGAGCCGCAGCACCTCTAGCTCGCGCGGTGTGAGGGGCAGGGGTTCTAAACCGGAAGCATCTTCCGAACCTTTTGGGGTTTGCGCGTGGCTGGTTGCGCGCGCCACGACCTGGCGCGCGACGGTCGGGCTGAGCCAACTTTCGCCGCGCGCGACGGCGCGGACTGCGTTGACTAACGTTTCGAGCGCGTCGTCTTTGACGACGTAACCTGTGGCGCCGCTTTCGAGCAAGCCAAAAATCGTCTGGGCATCGTTGTGAACGGTGAGGATGAGGATCGCGGTAGAGATTTTTTGCGCGCGCAATTGCCGCGTGACCTCGACGCCGTTCACGTCCGGCAAATTGACATCCAGAATCAGGACATCGGGACGATGCGCGGCGGTCAAAGACAACGCGTCTGCACCGCGCGTGCCCTCGGCGACGACGGTGATGTCGTCTGCCGTGTTCAAGACGGTTCGCATCCCGGCGCGCACAATCGGATGGTCGTCTACGATAGCTACTCTAATCATCGGCGTTCTCCGGCAATCGCGAATCGCGAATCGCGTATCGCGAATCGCATATCGTGAAACGTGAGACGTGATAGAGAGATAGAGAGATAGAGAGATAGAGAGATAGAGAGATAGAGAGATAGAGAGATTGAGAGATAGAGAGAATCACTCCATCACTCCATCACTCCGTCACTCTATCGCACAATTGCACTATCGCACTACCGCACTGATGACTGACGACTGATGACTGATGACTGATCACTGCCCACTCTCACGCGTCCTTCCCCACCTCATGCTGCCAGCGGTCACATTCCAGGTGTTCGACGCGATTGATGGCGATGAGATGCCAGCGTTGTTCGCGCCAGCGCAAGATATGAATGCCGGTGTTTTCGGTGTTGAGCGAGAAATGATGACTGCCCGCGAGCGTGCGCAAAATGGTGCCCATCGTGCCGCCGTGTGCCACGATACCGATTTGCGCGTCCGTGTCGAATTCGTGTGCGTGCGCAGTCAAAACCTGCGCCAGCGCGCGCTGCACGCGTTCCTGAAACGCAATGTAATACGGCGTAATCGCCGCGGGTGTCACCGGCGCGTCGAGTTGAAGGGCATCCAGCGGCGACGCAAAGCGCGGCATTGCAAAACTATAGTCCTCGCTGAACTCGCGCAGCCCATCCAGCAATACGACCTGTTCCAAATTCAAAAAGGAGTTGATGATCTGCGCCGTATCACGCGCGCGTTGATACGTGCTCGCGTACAACGCAGAGATTTTGAATTGGGCTTGACAATACAGTCCGGCGCGCCGCGCCTGCGCGCGACCCAACGCCGTGAGCGGCGCATCGTCGCCGCCCGTTTGATCCAAGTTCCACTGCGATTGTCCGTGTCGAATCAGAATCAAATCCATGCTTTAACTCACCCTACGCGTAGTGACGAACTTATTCGTTCCTGAACGATTGAAATCGTCACTACGCCTGAAGCCTGAACAATATGAACTTTAACTCACCCATCCCGGCAGCAAAAATGCCAATGCGAACGCGACCACACCGCCAGCTAGAACACCGAGCGCGACCAGCCCGATACGTCGCGCGTGGGGCGATTCCCGCTCCAGCACCGCGTCTTGCGGCGCATCTGGATTGTAATACACCGTCACGCGCGCGGCAACCGGATAGTTTGCCAATTTGTGCTCTGCCGCGCGCTTGCGCGCCAGTTTCGACGGCGCGCCGAAATGAATGCGGCTCGCGCTTTGCAGTTGGCCCTGCGCCGCGTATTCAAAAACTACGTTGGGCACATAATACGCTTTCAGTCCTTGGGGGTCTTGCGGATCGCGCTCGTACGCGAGATAGGACGCGATGATGGTCCCCGGCGCGCTCGCCCAGTTGCGCGATCCCGTCGCCGATCCGCCTTGAATCAAACTCAACAAAAAGAGGATGAGCATGGCAATCAGCGCGCCCACGCCTGCCAGCAGCAAAAGAAATTGGACCAAAGCCAGTAAAAGAGGATTCATGTTCACTCCCTCTCTTGGAAATAAACCGCGAATCTACGCGAATCTACGCGAAGGAAAACTCAATTCGCAAGGATTCGTCGCGCAGAGTTCGCGCAATGATTCGCGGTTCCTTGGTGTTCAGTGACGAATTCATTCGCCTTTTATTCTACGCCCATCAAAACCGGTTCGGCGTTTTCATCCACGCGCGCCGCGCTAATCAAACCATCTTGCCAATGCTGCGGTACGCGGTGTTGACTGAGCCACACGCCCAACGTCCACACGAGTCCGAACAGCACGAACGTCGCGCTCAACATGTACGCCACAAGGTGCGGATTAGAGCGATCCGTCGCCGCGCCCGTGATAAATGTAGAGAACGCGAGCGTCAGCGTCAGCATTCCCAAATCCATTGAAAAAATGCGCCCGCGAATGTAATCGGGCGTGAGCCGCTGCAACAACACCGCGCTCAGCGTCCAATTGCTGCCCCAGCCCGTGTGTGCGAAAAACACACATGCCATCGCGACAAAAATTGTAGGCGCGAGTCCAAACAAAAGATAACTCGCGCCGACGACGAAAAAACCAATCGAAATAAAATGCTGCGCGCGTCCGATCCGCCCATTCACAAAACGCGCCACGACGAACGGACCGACGAGGATGCCGATGCCGCGCGCAAATTGCAGCAGCCCGACGCCTTGGGCGTCCATTTCAAACACTTGAAACGAAAAGACCGTGAGCAGCAAAATGACGCCGCCCGCGAGTCCTCCGCCCGCCTTGACGAGCAAGAGCCAAAACACTTGTGGGCGCTGGACGGCGTACTGAAACCCTTCTACAAAATCGGCGAACGGATTGAGCGGTTTGTGCGCCGCCGCACGCAGTTGATTCAAGACGGTGCGAATGCGCCACACAAAAAACGTGGAACCGAGAAACGACAGCGAGTTGAGGACGAACGCCATATCGCGTCCCACCGTCGCGACGGCAACGCCGCCGATCAAGGCGCCGACCGCGAGCATCGTGCCCCACGTCGCGGACGACAGCGCGTTCGCGGTGAGTAATTGCTCGCGGCGCACGAGATTGGGCATCGCCGCGTTGAGCGCGGGATTGAAAAAACTGGCAAACACGACCGACAGCGTTTGAAACACATACACCATCCAAATCTGATCGGCGGTGCGGACGAGCAGCAAAGACAGCGCGAGCACCGCGCGCACCAAATCCATCGCGATCATGATTTTGCGACGGTCGAAACGGTCGGCGATAGAACCGGCGAGGGGAATGAGAAAAAACGAGGGGAGGGTAGAGGCGATGATGGCGAGACCGGCAGCAAGCCCCGATCCGGTCAATTGAAACACCAGCGTTTGCACGGCGATAAACTCGAACCAATCGCCGAGCAGCGAAACGATTTGTCCAAAATAGAGTTTGCGATAATCGGGATTGTCACGCAGCAGCGCGACGTATTTGTTTTCGGCAAAGAGAGGCACGCGGAGAATTGTAGCACAGGTTTTGACTATCCCTTACAAGGCGTGGGGAGAAGTGGCAGTCGTAGTAACGAATTCATTCGTTATGCGTCCAAAAAAAAACGAGGCATTGCTGCAAAGCAATGCCTCGCCGTACTTGCGAAAAACTCTTTACGGATCGAACGTGCCACCTGTAACGGTGAATTCGGCGATGGCGGTGGCGCCGCTTGCATTTCCGCGGCAGGTCATGGCGTACACCCCGAGCGCGCCTTCACTCCAGAACGCAAAACCGGGGAAGACACTGCCGGTGAGAATGCTAAAGGAAAAGGCACCGCTGCTATCCGATTTGACCGTCGTGAAATCCGTAACGGACAACACTTGGTTTTGCGGTGCACGCAGCCAGCACGAAATGGATTCGTTCGCGCCGAAGCCCCAACCCGTAAAGGACACGGTGTCCATCATGGCGGCAACCACGTCCTTGTCCGCAGCCAGCCATGCGGTTTCCGTGACCGTGTGTCCGGTCACAGTCACCCATGTTTCGTCGCCCCAGCCGCTGCTGTTCCCGCGTGCGACAAGGCGATACTTGCCCTCGCAGGCAACCGGATTGAACCAGAAGCCCGCCGCAAAAGAACCGCTGGCATCGGTTTTGACATTGCCCAGAATCTCTGTCGACAAGCCATTGATTACCGGGATATTAAAGACCGGCAAAAGGTGGTACGTTGACGAGCTGCAGTCGCCGTTCGGGAATTCAAACCACACGGTGACGATTTCATTCGCGGCGAACCCGCTGCCGTTGAGGGTAATCACGTCACCCTTTTCGTACGTGTCTGCATCCGCCCACAGCAGTGCGCCGCTTACGCCTTCCGTCCCGCCAGTGACGCGGGTTTTCGCTTCGGCGCGGTTGATAATGCTATTTGCCAGCCCTTTCTCTTCGACGACCAGCGTCCAGGTGCCTAGCGCTGCCGCGCCAAAATTGCCGATCCTTGGCGCAAACGTGAAAGCCACGGTCCCGTCCTCATCGGATTTGACAGAACCG
>JACQWQ010000058.1 GCA_016209205.1 Chloroflexota bacterium | reverse complement strand
GCGGCGGGGCGCAACGTGCGCGCGTAGGGGCGACGGCTTGTCCTCGCCCATTCCAATTGGGCAACCACAAGGGATTGCCCCTACGGTGTCTTGACCTTGATGACGTTTGACCATTCCGCCGTATTGTCGGAACGCACGAGTTCGAGTTTGTAAAAATATCTTGCACCGGAAATGACGCGCTGGTCGCGCCAATGGTAACGCGCCCCGTACGGTTGCCCGATAAATTGGGCGGGCAACCGCACGGGGTTTATTTTTTCAAATACGCCGTGGGCGCGGCGACTGCGCCACACATTGAAACCCACGAGCGCGGTTTCGTCGGTTGTCGTCCAATTGAGCCGCACGCGCGGACCTTTGACGGCGCGCCCGGTAAACGTGCTGAGGAGCGTCGTCGTCGGCGCGTTAATTGCCGTGAGCGCCAGGTCGAAACTGATGTCACTGCTTTCCCCAGTTACTTGATGGATTTCGACCGCCAGGACGTTCGCGCCATTCGTCAGCGTGGGCGCGCGCCGATTCGCTTTTTGCAGCGGAGCCGCGCTGACGTCGAAATTGAGCCAAGTTGTTTCGGCTGCGCCGCTGATCGTGGTGGAAGCAAATGTGTTGTAGGCGATTGCTCCGGCGGGCATGTTGCTGCGTGCGACCTCGACGCCGTTCACATAAACCACCGCGCCGTCATCGCGTTTCAAACTTGCCGTGAGCGCAGAAATGAACGCGGGGTTTGCTACGGTAAAGGTCTTGCGGAAATAAGTCGTCGCATATTTGTTGTTTGCATCTGGACCATAACGAACGGTTGTCGTTTCATCCCCATCGCCGTAACCCAACTCGGCTGCGCCGCTGCGCCAAGTTGTATCGTCAAAACCGGGATTGCGCCACGCGGCGCCTTGATCCGAACCGTTGTCCAGATATTTCCACGTTGCGCCTTGCGCGATCAAGGTCGTCTTGTTGGGCGTCGGCGAAGGCGTCGGCGTTGGCGGGAGGGGTCCCGAACTGATGACGAACGCGTCGCTAAAAGTGGAACCGGACGACGTGCCGACGAACTGCGCGCTGAGCGTGGACGACGTAACGTTGACTTGCAAAAACCCGTAACGCGCCACGTCCACGCCCGGAACCGCGATGCGCGCAAAATAATTTGCCTCGCTGTCCGCGGGATTGCTGCCGTACAAACTCAGACCACCCGTTCCCACAATGGCGAGAACCATCCCCGCGCTTTTGGTGTAAACATTATCCGCGCCGTCGTCAATCACGCACGGCGCGTCATATTGATTGGGCGTGATTGCCGTGCAGGTCGCATTGAACGCCAGCTGCTTGCTGCGTTGGTAATTGTGATCGTGCCCTTGCAGCACCAAATCCACTTTTTTCGCGACCAGCAAATTGAAAAGGTCGGTTCCGATTTCGCAGCTCTTGACGCCGGTGGTGATGCAATTCTTGTGCATGGCGACAATGACCCACGGGATATTCGCCGCGCGCGCGTCGTCAATCGCGCTGGCGAGCCAGTTGTAGCGCGCGCTGCCGACTGTGTACGTGTATGCTTCGCCGTCGAGCACGAGATTGGGTGAAATAAAAATAATGCGCGCGAGATTTTGGTAATCGAAATAGTACTGCTTGCCGTACGCGCCGGTGAGGTTGCCGATGCGGTCGGGTAAACACGCGGCGAAATTATTGATGTGTCCCGTCGGCTGCCCGTCCATGTCGTGATTGCCCGAGACGAGTTCGAACGGAAACGTCGCGCCGACCTTGCTCTGCACATAGCTGCACCACGCGGTTTCCGGCGCGTACGAGCCATAGCTCAAATCGCCGAGTGTGAGCTGAAAATTCGCGCCCGCATTGGCGATGCCGGTTAATACGCCATCCGTATTTGCGGTGCCGCCCAAATCGCCGACGGCGGTAAAGGTGAACGAGGTCGCTTGTGCGGCAGGCGCGGCGTCTAGGGTAGGGATGAATAGCCCTGCGACAAGAATGCTTGCACCCAGCGCGAACAGGATGCTGGCGGCGAGGCGCGGGTGTTTGAAACAACAAATTTTTCGCACGCGTCTATTGTAGCAGAAAGCGCGGGAGAGGGAGAATAGGACTTGCGACGCGCAGTCCAACTGTTGTTGTTGGCGCAACTTATCGTTGGCGCAAGAGTTGGACTCTTGCGCCGCCGCGCCGGGCGAGTCGAACTCGCAAACCCGCCGTGCCATGAGTCCAACTCATGGCACAACGAGAACACGACGAGAAGGCGCGGGAGAGGGACTATCGGAAATTTATTCCAACTGCCGGAGCCACAGATTATTGTCCGCCGCGTTGACGAAAACAATTTTGCTGCCGTCGGGAGAGACCGTCCAATCGCCGCTGGCAATTTTGAAGGTTTGGTCGGGCGGCGTCAGGCGGCGCGTTTCGCCGGTGGTCACGTCGTATTCATAGAATGCGTGCATCGGCGCGTCCATCTCGAACGGGACATAGATGAAACGCGCGTCATCGCGCCATTGGAGCGGACCAAAAAAATCAAGTTTGCGCGCGTCGGTCCCGTCGCTGCGCGCGACCCACAAACCATTACGCGCGGGATCGGGATCGCTCGTAAGGGTGTAGCCGATCCACGTCCCGCCGCGCGACGGCGCGGTAAGGCGCAAGCGTTCGGCTCGAACAATTTCCGTTTGCGATTCGTCGCGCAAATCGTACACGAACAAGGTCGAGGCAGTCGTGTCGCGCGACGCGCGGCCACTGACCAACAAACGATTATCGTCGAGCCAACCGCTCACGCCGCCGCGTAACGTTTGCAAAACGCGCTGCGGTTCACTTCCGTCAATCTTGGCCAGCATGATGGTGGACACTCGATTTTCAATCGGAAACGTCTCGCGCGTTTCCGTCCACACAATCCGCGTGCGGTCAGGCGAGATTTGTACGGTGCGTCCGCCGTTCTTGATGCGCACTTCTTGCCCATCGCTCACGCGAATCAAACGCGTGCCCGCTTGTGCGGGGATTTGCGCGTAATCCAATTCGCGTGTGTAAAACGCGATGCGTTCCGTCCACAGTTCGGATTGCCGCGGGCGCTCCAAGCGTACGCGGTAAATGCCTGCGGGCGCGGTTGCAGTGGGTTTGTCAATGAAGAGCACGCTTTGTGAATCCGGCGCCCAGAAAGGACTGACGCAGCAGCCGCCGTCCATCAATTGCGACAATTGCGCGGACGGCCGCGTGGGCGTTGGCGTCGGCGCGGGCGTGTTTGTCGAAGTGGACGTTGAGGTTGGCGTATCCGTCGTCTGCGATAAGGGGGAAGCGTTCGGGCGCGTGGGAACGGATGTTGACGTTGGCACTGTGGTGAACGCGACCTTTGCCGCGGGCGGCGCGGAAGGGGGGGGGGAAGCGGCGCGTCTACTGTCGCGGTGCATGCGGCGAGCACGCTCAAACTGAAAATGAGGCTGATTGCGAAAAATGATTGACGCATCCTGGACGACGGACGAATGAGGCGATGGAATACATCGCACGTCACTACGAACGTCGTAGTAACGAATTCATTCGTTTCGGCGCACAGGGACGACGAATAAATTCGTCACTACAGGGTCTAGCGAAAATCGAACGCGGGGGGCCACGGCTTGGCGTATTCGTTGAGGAGTGGAGCGCCGCGCAAGCCGTCGGGTTGATCGTACAGGGTTTGCCATTGGCGCGGGTTGTCGAGGTCGCGTTCAAAGCCCCGTCCGAATTGCCCAAACAACGCGAGCGTGTCCCAATCCGCCGCGATGAGATTGATGGGGTTTACAAATTTGGTGTTTTTGGCGTCGCGGATTTCGAGGTGCAAATGCGGGCGCGAGTGACACGTCGCGTCGGGGTCGCCGCTCAACGCCACCGGTTGCCCTTGCTGTACGCGCTCGCCCGCTTTCAGCTTTGGCTTTTCGAGCAAATGCCCGTACATGGACATCCACCCGTTCGCGTGATTGATCAATAGATTGTGCGGCGCGCTGCCCCACGGGCCATCCGCGCCAATCACCACGCCATCGCCAATCGCGACGATGGGTGTGCCGCACGCCGCAGAAAAATCGAGACCAAAATGCAAGCCCTGTCCGGCGGCATAAAAGTTGCGGCGATTGCCGTACGCGCCGGTGGTGTTGCCGTACATTTGTCCGAGCAGCCAGGTGACAGGACCGGGTGGAGAATCAAAAGGCAAAATGAAGGGTTTCGTTTCGGTTTGGGGCGGAGGCGAACCGGCAAGTGTGTTTTGAGGGACAAGGGCGAGGAGTGTAAAAACCAACATGCCGCAGTACAAGAAAACGGATCGCATAAATGCCTTGGGGTGACGCACAGTCCCACTGCGCTTTAACAAGAGCAAAAGACACTGTACATACGCAAGCGGAAGCGAATTTGGATGAGCCGTTTATATTTTTTCATCCGGCGGTTCTTGCGGAAAATCCGATTGGGGGAAACTCGTGGGCACGTCAGTCACCCCGGCGCGCGGCAAACGCCGCGCCATGATGTAACCGAGCAGGCACAGAAACAGACCGCCGGCGTACAACAAGATGCGTTCCCCCAAGCCAAAACGGAGTCCGCCCAAGCTGAGCAAATCCATCAAACCGAGAATCAACATGAAAAAGCCAATCGAAAAAACGCCCGCGCCCATAATGGTGGTCAACATCCTATTTCTCCTGCGGCAAGACCTGCCAGGTTTCTTTCGCGTACGTCGCAAAAACCTGTCGGGTCTCTATACTCCGCGCCGTGATTCCAAAAGCACCATGTAATAGCCGATGGTGCAGTTGAGACCGCCTGTACCAAAGAGCAGCACGCGCTCAAACTCGCTAACGCCGATTGGATTGATCAGATCAATCACGGCAATGAGCAGCGTAGTCATGCCGCCCAGAAACAATTGAATACCCATCAGAGTCGGTGGGCGATACGGACTGACGACGGCAACGACGACGTTGAGCACAATCAACAGCAAACCGACAAAGGGAATGAGCGGAGAGATTTGCATATATTAATACTGCTTGACGACCGTCCGGTACGCGCCCGGCTGTCGCGCTTGAAATAATTGCAGCTCTTCGCGATATTTTTTCACGAGGTCGAGGTCAATTTTGCCGAGCGCCCAACCTTCTTGCGGCAAATCGTTTTCTTGATCGCGCGGCACCTGCCCGTACAATTCACCGCGCGGTCCGAGCACCAGCGTCTCGCCGAAAAATGAATACGTATATTCGCTGCCGATGCGATTCGCCCCGCCGACAAAGACCGCATTTTCGTACGCGCGCGCCAGCAAATACGTTTTCCATTCTTCCACGTTTGGCGCTTCCCAATTCGCGGGCACGATGAGCAATTCCGCGCCGTCGAGCGCGAGCGAACGCGCGACTTCGGGGAACGCCAAATCCCAACCGAGCAAAATGCCGAGGTTGCCAAAATCGGTCTCGAATACCTGAAATTTGAAACCCGGACGGAACGCCATTTTCTCTTCGCCCTTGAGGTGTACTTTGCGGTACTCGCCCGCAACCTCGCCGTCCGGTCCGATCAAAATCGCGGAATTGTAAATCACGCTTTCGACTTTATGTTTGACGACCATGCCCGTCGCAATCCAGGTGTGAAAATCGCTGGCGAGCTTGCCGAGAAAGTTGCTCGTATAACCGGGCAGTTGTTCGGCGAGGTCGGTAAAATTCACGCCGTTCTCGTAACCTGTGGTCGCGAGTTCGGGAAAGACAATGAGGTTGACGCGCTGCGTCGTGCAAATCTGTTGAATCATCTTGCCCATGCGGTCGAGGTTGTCATTGACCGCGCCGAGCTGGGGATGAAATTGAACCATGGCAATGGTTACGTCGCGCATAAAGACTCCAAATTGGAAGTTGGGAATTGGGAATTGGAAGTTGGAAATTCAAAATTGAAAAATCGAAATTCTGTGCAGGGATTCTAGCATTGTTAAAAGCATAAGGCAACATGCCGCGCCATTTCTCTACTGAGAACTTGTTAGAGCGCAGTTGGACTGCGCATCGCCCTACGGCAGTGGCAATGCCTCGGCATTGCAGCAATGCGAATGCATTGCCACTGCCTGCGAACACTTGGCAGCATACTGCGCGATTTCTCGATTTTCTCTGCGAACATATAATGCACTCGGCATGGACAGAGCAAAACTATGAATCAGACCGTCACCTTCCGCAGCACGCACGCGCTGACACAAACCATGGCGTACTATGCCGCATTCATCGCGCTCGGTTTGACCACCGCGTCGCTCGGTCCGACGCTGTTGGGCTTGTCAAAACAGACCGGCAGTGAATTGAGCCAAATCAGTTTTTTGTTTACTGCGCGCGCGTTGGGGTATCTCGTCGGTTCGTTTATCGGCGGGCGTTTGTATGACCGTTTGCCGGGGCACCGGACGA
Source organism: Chloroflexota bacterium (assembly GCA_016209205.1). Lineage (GTDB taxonomy): Bacteria > Chloroflexota > Anaerolineae > UBA4142 > SHND01 > SHND01. The sequence continues at coordinate 6,060 of JACQWQ010000058.1, read as the reverse complement.
TGGCGGCTGCCGTTTTGGCGATTGCGGTAGCGCTGGCGTTCACGCCGACGGCGCCGCTGTTGTGGCTGTTGACCGTCGTGTTACTGGCAATCGGTTTCATGGAAGGAGTGGTGGATGTCGGCGGCAACACGTTGATTGTCTGGGTGCATCGTGAACGCGTTGCGCCGTACATGAACGGACTGCACACCTTTTTCGCCGTCGGCGCGTTTCTTTCGCCGGTCCTCATTACACAGGCGATTTTGCTTTTGGGATCGTTCGGTTGGGGCTATTGGTTATTGGCACTGCTGTTATTGCCCGTGGCAATTCTGTTGTTCCCGCTGCCCAGTCCGCAGCCCATCGTAGAACACGCGGAACACGCGCGCGTTCGTCCGCAGCTGCGGGTGCTCTGGCTGTTTTGCGTACAGTTCATGCTCGTCGCCGGAGCCGAAAGCAGTTTCGGCGGCTGGATTTTTACGTACGCGGTGAAATCTGGTTTGGCGGATGAAACGACGGCGGGCTATGTCAATGCCGCATTTTGGGGCGCGTTCCTGCTGGCGCGCATCGCTTCGATTCCGCTTGCCGCGCGCGTGCGCCCGCGTGTAATCATGAGCGTTGATTTGACGTTGGCGCTGTTGAGTTTGGCAGTCCTTTTCGTCCTGCCCAACTCGAACGTCGCATTGTGGCTGGGCACGGCTCTCTTTGGAATCGGCATCGCTTCCGCGTTTCCAACGCTGATTACCTTTGCCGGACGCCATATCGTCATCACGGGCGCGGTTACCGGCTGGTTCTTTGTGGGCGCGAGTTTGGGCGGGATGATTGTGCCTTGGCTCATCGGCCAGGTTTTTGAAACGGCGGGTCCCACAGTCATGTTACTCATTCTGAGCGGCGCGCTCGCTTTGGCGTTCGTAGTCTTTGGCGTCATCTTGACGCTGACGCGCAAATGAACGGTCAAATCCATTGCGCTTGCTACAACGTAGTATTATTAAAGTTGAATAAAAAATTGCGCGCATCCCTACATGCCGATTGACAGCACAAAACGCCGAATAGTATAATTCTGCGCGTAAGCTTCTGCGGCGCGTAAGCGCGCACCCTCCCACATCACACCTCTACACGCTTTTCATTCTCTACAATTCAATCTGTTGCCGACCCAACGCCGGGTCGCGTCATGCGTCAAGCGCGACGCAGCGTTTTTCATTGGCGTCCGATGAAAACTGCCGTGTCGCAAATATCACCGACGGAGGTGAAATTGCATGATTCCCGCACAGTTCGAGTACGCGGCGCCCGTGTCGATTCCTGACGCCCTCGCGCTGCTCCGGTCCAATCCCGACGCGAAAATTTTGTCGGGCGGACAAAGTTTGATTCCCCTCATCAAGTTCCGCCTGGCGCAGCCCGCGCTGCTGGTGGACATCAACAACATCGGCGGACTCGACTATATCCGCGCGCAAGATGGTTGGTTAAAAATTGGCGCGCTCGTACGCGAAGCCGATTTGGAGGATTCCGCGCTCGTGCGCCGCAGCTATCCACTGTTGTACGACACGACGCTTTCGGTTGCCGATCCCCTCGTGCGCAATCGCGCTACCCTCGCGGGCAATCTCGCGCACGCCGACCCCGCGAACGATCATCCTGCGACGATGCTGGCATATCGCGCCGAAGTGGTTGCCACCGGCGTGAATATCAGTCGCGTGATTCCGATTGACGATTTTTTTCGCGGGCTGTTTGCGACGAGTCTCGCGCCGGATGAGTTACTCACCGAAGTGCGCGTGCCGATGCCGAAACCGCGCAGCGGAGGCGCGTACCTGAAAATGGAACGCAAGGTCGGCGATTTTGCGACGGCGGGCGTGGCAGTGCAATTGAATCTCGACGCGGCGGGCAAAATCGAACAGATCGGTATTGGTTTGACGAATGTGGGATTGCAAGCCCTCCGCGCCAAACGCTCCGAAGACGCGCTGCGCGGCGCATTGCCCGATGCGAAAGGAATTGAACGCGCGGCGCGGTTAGCGCAAGAAGACTGTGATCCCGCGTCGGATTTGCGCGGCAGTGTGGAATACAAACGCAATCTGGTGCGCGTGTTGACCATGCGCGCGATTGAAAAAGCGATAGAACGCGCAAAGGGAATGTGACGAGAGATAGGTGATGTGTGAAAGTGAAACGTCAAACGTCAAACGTGAAACGTCAAACGTGAAACGTCAAACGTGAAACGTCAAACGTCAAACGTGAAACGTCAAACGTCAAACGTGAAACTGCCTGTCCCGAACAACGGTGAGGGATGAAACGTCACCCGTCACCCGTCACCTTATACACCTATGGAAAAAGTAACAATTAACATCAACGGCGCCGATTATTCGGCTGAGGTCGAGCCGCGTCTTTTGCTCGTGCATTTCATTCGCGAGAATGCGAATCTCACCGGCACGCACGTCGGCTGCGATACAACCTCGTGCGGCGCGTGCACCATTTTATTGGACGGCAAACCCGTCAAGTCGTGCACGATGTTTGCGGTACAAGCGAATGGCAAACACCTCACGACCGTCGAAGGTCTCGCGCAAAACGGCAAGCTGTCTCCGGTTCAAGAAGGATTTCACGAAAAGCATGGACTCCAATGCGGCTTTTGCACGCCGGGCATGATGCTCACCTCTGTCGCGTTCTTGAAGAAGAATCCAAATCCCACTGAAGGGGAAATTCGTTGGGCGATTTCGGGGAATCTTTGTCGCTGCACGGGTTACGTCAACATCGTCGAAGCGGTCAAGTACGCGGCGGAGAAAATGAAGGAGAGTAATCAGTAATCAGTGATCAGTGACCAGTAATCAGTGACCAGTGTCTGATGACTGACAACTGATGACTGATAACTGATAACTGATAACTGATCACTGATGACTGACAACTGATGACTGATAACTGATCACTGATGACTGATAACTGATCACTGATGACTGATAACTGATAACTGATCACTGATGACTGACAACTGATAACTGACGCTTGGAGTTCACTATGGCTGAAGCAATGGGGTTTGGACATGCGGTAAAACGCAAAGAAGACGCGCGTTTTCTGCGCGGGCGCGGCAATTACATCGAAGACATCAAACTGCCCGGCATGTTGTGGCTCGACATTGTGCGTTCGCCGTTCGCGCACGCGAAAATCAAAAGCATCAACAAGGAAAAAGCATTAGCCACGCCGGGCGTCGCGGCGGTCATCACGGGCGCGGATTTGGTGCCCTACAAATTGGAATGGATGCCGACGTTGATGAGCGACAAGCAAATGGTCTTGCCCGTGGATACGGTCATGTATTACGCGCAAGAGGTCGCGGCGGTGATTGCGACATCGCGTTATGCCGCCGCCGATGGCGTTGCTGCCGTCGAAGTGGATTACGAACCGCTCACGCCCGTGCTGGATCCCATCAAAGCGTTGGAACCCGGCGCGCCGGTGATTCGTTTTGATCGTCCCGAAAAAACCAATCGCATTTGGCATTGGGAAGTGGGCGACAAGGCGGCGGTGGAGCGTGAATTGAAAAACGCGGCGGTGACTGTGGCGCAGGACATTTACATTCCGCGCATTCACGTCGCATCCATCGAAACGTGCGGCTGTGTCGCGGATTGGGATCCGGTGGAAGGGCATCTCACGCTCTACATGACGACGCAAGCGCCGCACGCGATTCGTACGGTCGTCGCGTTGGTGACGGGACATCTCGGTCTGGCGGAGCACAAGATTCGCGTCATTTCGCCTGACATCGGCGGTGGCTTTGGCGGCAAAGTGCCGGTGTACCCCGGTTACGTTTTGGCGACCGCCGCGTCGGTGTTGACCGGCAAACCTGTGAAATGGATTGAAGACCGCAGTGAAAATTTGCAAGCCGATTCGTTCGCGCGCGATTATCACATTCACGGGGAACTCGCGGCGACCAAGGACGGAAAAATTACCGCGATGAAAATGGGCGTCGTCGCCGATCACGGCGCGTTCGACGCGGCGGCGAACCCGTCGAAATTTCCGGCGGGCTTGTTCTCTATCGCGACCGGCTCGTACGATTTTCAAAAGGCATTCGCCCAAGTGGACGGCGTGTACACCAACAAGCCGCCGGGCGGCATCGCATATCGCTGTTCGTTCCGCGTCACCGAAGCGGTTCATGCCATCGAGCGCATGGTGGATGTCCTCGCGCACAAGTTAAACATGGACCCTGCGGAGTTGCGCGCGAAAAATTTCATTCGCCCCGAACAATTTCCGTACAAGTCCGCGCTCGGCTGGGAATACGACAGCGGCAATTATCAGGGCGCGCTCGACAAGGCAAAACAAATCATCGGTTATGACGCGCTGCGTCAAGAACAAAAAGCAAAACGCGCGCGCGGCGAATTGATGGGCATCGGCATTTCGACGTTCACTGAAATCGTCGGCGCGGGTCCGTCGCACACGTTCGACATCTTGGGCATCAAGATGTTCGACAGCGCGGAAATTCGCATTCACCCGACAGGCAAAGTCATCGCGCGGTTCGGCACGAAATCGCAAGGACAGGGACACGAAACGACGTACGCGCAAATCATCGCGGAAGAACTCGGCATTCCCGAAGAAGATATCGCGGTCGAAGAAGGCGACACGGACACCGCGCCGTACGGTCTGGGCACGTACGCGTCGCGTTCCACGCCGACCGCCGGAGCGGCCGCCGCGATTGCGTCGCGCAAGATTCGCGACAAGTCGCGCAAGATTGCGGCGCATCTGCTCGAAGCGCGCGAAGACGATTTGGCGTGGGAGAAAGGAAAATTTTTCGTCAAGGGCGCGCCCGACCGCGCGAAAACGATTCAAGAAATCGCGTTCGCCGCGTACACGAATCATCCGCTCGGCATGGAAGCGGGGCTCGAAGCGGTGGACTATTACGACCCGCCGAATCTCACGTTCCCGTTCGGCGCGTACATCTGCGTCATGGACATTGATCGCGGCACGGGGCAAGTGAAAATTCGCCGTTTCGTCGCAGTGGACGACTGCGGCACGATCATCAACCCGATGATTGTGGACGGGCAAATCGCCGGGGGTTTGACGATGGGTATGGCGCCCGCGCTGATGGAAGAAATCGTGTACGACGACAACGGCGTGAATCTCACGGGTTCGTTTTCGGATTACCTCTTACCCGATTTTGAAAGAGAAAGGCGTGGCGTTGTAGTTGGGCGCGCGGACAACGGATGGTGCGCTGGAATACAGCGCGAGAAAACGGATGAACGGATGTGCGCGCGTGCTATCCGTTTATCCGCTTTACATCCGTTGTCCGCGATTTATCACGCCCAAAGATGTGGGCGATTTTGAAAGAGAAGGGCGCGGCGTTGTAGGGTCACACGCGCAGGTTCACGTGTGGCAGAGGGGCGGGAGAACAAACCCCGCCCCGAACTGATTTTATCGTCTCAACACAGTTTTTTGCTGTTATAATTCGCTCGAGGAACACAAATGGTTATCCGCGAGTTAATCTGGCTGGATGATGTTGTTGACAAGCTAGACGCGAAGCACAATGTCGTGCCTGAGGAGGTTTCGCAAGTTATTCAAAGCCATCCTCACATTCGATTCATTTCAAAAGGGCGACGACAAAGAGACGAGAACGTCTATGCCGCATATGGTCGAACGGAAGAAGGACGATACCTGACGGTGTTCTTTATCTACAAGCCGGACAAGCGGGCACTGATAATCAGCGCCCGAGACATGGATGCCAAGGAGCGCAAGCGATATGCCAAAAAAGGTCCGTGATCCAATCCCCGAATTTGAAACGCTGGAACAAATTGCCGATTTTTGGGATACCCACAGCACCGCAGATTATGATGATTTGACGCATGAGGTTCATTTTGAAATTGAACTCATGTCAGAGCATGAACGCACACGTCGTATCACTTTGTTGCCTGAACTGAGTAATCGGCTCGAAGCATCTGCGCGCCAGCAAGGTGTCTCGGTGGAGACGTTGGTCAATGCATGGTTGACAGAGAAGATTCTAGAGCGCGCCTGACTCAATCGGCGCGCCGCCCGCGATTGCGAACGCGGTGGTGGACGCGTTGTCGCACCTCGGCATCACAAACATTGACATTCCGATTACGCCGCCGAAAGTATGGGCGATTTTGAAAG
>JACQWQ010000007.1 GCA_016209205.1 Chloroflexota bacterium | reverse complement strand
TCTGGAATCGCTTGGTTGAAGAAGTAGATTTTTACTTTGAGAAAACGGCTGGCTAACAACGGGTTGCAGCCGACGTGGGGCGGGCGGCGGCAATTCTAATCCGAAGGTTCTGACCGCCCCACGCGGCTGAACCCAACCGTTGGGCGCTTGTTGGGGCATTGACGGTGCGACCACGACCAGCATCGCGCTATGAGAGCAGGCTTACTACTGCTGTGAACGTCGTAACCACAGGTCAGACGCAAAATAGGTCAATGCGCCAATCACAATAACCAATTTAAGAACAGCGATTGGCACATTGGTTAGCGCAAGTGCGCCAAAGTAAACGGCGGTCCCGCCCAGTGTCAACATACTTACGACAAATGCGTTCCGCGCCGCTTTATCATTAATAACTTGTGTACGCTCGTCGCGGCGAAGAGCCGTAATACCCAACTCAGGATGAACGGAATACCGTCCACTATGCGGGGCCCAGAGAAAAAAGGCAAACACAAGCCCGCCAATAAGCAGGGCTGTCCACCATGGAGAGCCAGTGACCGCAAAGAGTGCGCCGAATGCCGCAGAAATTACAGCCCGACTAATGTAATAGGATGTCATGCCGGTCATGATTTTCCTCCTCGGCTCTTCTCGAGCCAGAATACTTTCTCGATGGGTGTATCCAGCGCCAATGCAAGTTCCAGAGCCAATTTTACTGACGGTACGAATTTTTCCTTCTCAACAGCAATGATGGTTTGGCGTGTTACACCCACTGCATCAGCAAGGGATTCTTGGGTGAAGTTCTTATGGAGACGAATTTCTTTCAGGCGATTGTGAAGAGTTGGGCGGCCTCCTTACAAAATCCAGCGTCAGTAAATCTAGTCGAACATTTTTACTAATAGCCCCCTCGCGTTATAATTCAAGAAAATCACATCCGAGATGGTAAAGGCAATGTCAAGTGACCTTAAATTAGTAACACTCGAAGAAGCCGCGCGCGTTGTCGGGAAAACGCCGCACAACATCCGCGACTATATCCAGCGTAAACGTATTGGAAAATATAACGAAGACGGTGAGCCGATTGCGCGCGCCCGTAATGGTGAGTTGCGCGTTTCCCTAAAGGAACTGCGGATTTTTCTATCGCTAGTTGAAGAAGGAAACGAAAAACACCATTGGGCAGGCTTGCATCCTGAACTCGGTTTTCATGGCTTGCCCGAATATCAACGAACGAAGCACGTTCACCGTCTCCACCCCTATCTAGGCAAATTCATTCCGCAACTTGTCGAGTGGTTTTTGTCTCGCCACTTCAAAGCCGATGATGTGATTCTCGACCCGTTCATGGGTTCAGGCACGACATTGGTTCAAGGCAACGAGATGAAAATGCACACGATAGGCATTGACATCTCGCCTTTCAATTGCTTGATTGCCCGCATCAAGACGGCAAAATATGACGTGGCCAAAGCACGCGCCGAGATTCTGGAAGTGGAAAAGCGCGTGACACAATTCTCTAAATTTTTGATTAAGGCAGATGAAGCAAATCTGTCTCTCTTTCCTGAAGACAGAATGGAACAACTCACGCAAGGGCTTTTGGAAGAATGCAATAGCGAATATCTTAGAGCATGGTTCGCACCACGCGCCTTGCTCGAAATGCTTTACTATCGCAGACTAATACCCCACTATCATTACCAAGATTTGCTGCGGGTTGTTCTGAGTCGCGCGGTGCGCTCTTCCCGTCTTGTGCCGCATTACGATTTAGCAACACCCAAAGAGCCTCTGCCTGTTGGAAAAGAATACTGGTGCAGAAAGCACAATCGGTATTGTGTGCCGATTGACAATTGCATCACGAAAATTCACGCCTATAGCGAAGATACAGCACGGCGACTCGCTGAATTTGACAAACTTCGCTCTGATCAGAGCGTCACGGTCATTCAAGGCGATTCCCGCGAAGTGAATTTGAAGGCGGAATTGGCCAACACGCCAATTGCCAATCGCCAAATAAGCGGCATCTTTACTTCCCCGCCGTATGTCGGTCAAATTGACTACCATGAACAGCATATATACGCCTATGAATTGTTTGGCTTTCCGCGCCAAGACCAACTTGAAATAGGGCCGAAGAAAAAGGGCAAATCAAAGCAAGCACAACGCGAGTATATAGAAGGCATCGCAGCGGTATTTAGAAGCGTGCTACCTTTGCTCCAGCCTGACGCCAAAGTTTTCGTGGTGGCGAATGACCGCTTCAAGTTATATCCAGAGATTGCCCAACTTGGCGGCCTAAAAGTAGTTGAAGAATTTCACCGTGCAGTCACAAAGCGTACCGAGCAAGGCGATGACCCTTATCAAGAGACAATTTTCATGATGATGAAGGATAAATGACATGGGATTATCAAAGCCTCAGCGCACCGAGATTGAAGACCTGCTCAAACAGCAAATCAGGCGAAAACTAGCCGACTATTCGCCAGAAACCAACAATATGCCGTTTCATGTTCGGTTGCTGGGCAAAGACCGCATGGCTTTGTTCTCGTTTATCCAATCCATCAACACGACGTTGGGAACCTCCGTGTTTGAGCAGGTAGCCGCTACAATTGCGCGCCCTCACTGCAAACGCGCAATCAACCAATACAAAGAATTCAACACTACTATTAGCGCCGACGCGCAATCAGAAATTCAGCAAATCATGGATGACTTGCGGGCATCTCGCAAAAAGCCCGACAAGCCAGCCGAAACGTCAGCGATTCTCGCTGTGGCACAGACTGGCGCAATCAAAAAAGTCAAGCGGCCTCGAATTGATTTGTTTTTGGAATCAAACGATGGAATCGAGTATTACTTTGATTTGAAAACTGCCAAGCCGAATAGAGATGAGATTATTGGCTTCAAGCGCAAAATGCTTGAATGGGTTGCCATTCGTGGCGCAGTAAAACCAAAGCCGAAAATCTTTACTGGCCTTGCTATTCCATACAACCCTTATGAGCCAGAGCCTTATGACCGCTGGACATTTGCAGGGATGTTCGACCTGCCAAACGAGATAAAGGTGGCTGATGAGTTTTGGAATTTTCTCGGCGGCAAGAACGCCTACGAAGATTTACTTGGAGTCTTTGAAGATGTGGGTATCGCGCTCCGTTCCGAAATTGATGCCAAGTTTGCAAGTTTCGCGCCCAAGCCATAGCCACGCTTCTATCGGTAGACGGGCCACCCAACAACCGCTTGCACCCGACGCGGCTAACGCCTCGCCCTCGCGGGGTTGCGTGCAGTTCCAGCGAGTCTTCCCCGCGAAGGAGTCTCTAGTTCATCGCCGCGCGGGTGAAGCGAACCGTTGGGCGGCGGGGCGCGGTTGCAAGTTCTGTCAACAGGGAGGTGTTGTATGCACAACGAGTTCACAGCGATTATTGAAAAAGATGGAGAGTGGTACATAGCCTATTGCCCAGAGATTCCCGGAGCCAATGGGCAAGGTCGCACCATTGAAGAATGTCGAGAAAGTCTTGCCGAAGCCATTGCTCTCATTCTTGAAGACCGGCGAGAAGACGTGTTGCGCGGGGTCCCTGCTGATGCTGTGAAAGAAATGGTTGTCGTGCAATGAAGCGTGAGTCTTTGTTGCGGCACCTCCGTAAACACGGCTGTTACCTCAAGCGGGAGGGCCGAGCACACTCCTTATGGTGTAATCCCAAAACAGGAGCGGTTGAAGCCGTGCCGCGCCATACGGAAATTTCCAACCGGCTCGCCAAGAAGATTTGCCGTAACTTGTCCATCCCAGAAATCGGCGGGTAGTGGTTGTTACCCACGCGCGCCGAACACCGCGTCACGCAGCGTATCGAAAGATGTGTCGCTGGCAGGCGGGTATCACCAACCAAGGTATGGGGAAGAGCGTACGCGTTTCCAATCGGACAGGCCGCCTAACATGCGGATGGATCCGACTGCGCCAATGCCGCGCGATTCGACGGCTCAATCCAATTCGCAGTAATCTTTTTTGCGGCGCAGCGGCTCATCCGCGTGCCGTTGTGCGCAGCCCTCGCGAAACAGTGTCATGACACAACAACGATGCGACAATCCATGAGGAGTGATATCTTACGCCGAATCAAACGCGCCGTCTTGGCTGGAAACTATGTATTCAGCGAAAAGGCGCTGATTGAGATGGAGGCAGATAGCTTGACCGAGTTGGATGTCGCCGAATCAATCCTGAATGCAGTGGCGATTTACAAGACGGTTCGTTCGCGGAGTCCCTTTCGACAACAACGCATAGAGTATCTGCACATCATTCAAAGCACCAACCTCGATGGATTGATGATCTACACCAAAGGCAAGTTGGTTGAGGAAGCGGGAATCGAGCGCTACTACTTTCTGCTTTCCTCCAAGAAGGCATTGTGAAGCCGATGAACCTGATCATCAAGCGGTGCCCGACCTGTGGGAGCGACCAAATCAAAAAGGTCTGCCGCGACTGGACGGGAAACTACAAAGGGCAAAGTTACGTCGTCCCTGATTTAACGTTTTACGAATGTCCAGTTTGTGAGGAACGGGTCTTTGAGCGAGAAGCGCTCAGCAAGATTCAAGCGCACTCGCCGGCGTTCGCTAAACGGCAACGAAGGGTGAAAAAGATCAAAGCAGCGCAGACGGCTGTCGCTCCCCGCGCAATCCCACACGCCTAACATGCGGTTGCAGCGGACAGGCTGGTGCGTGTGGTCAGACAAGATGCTCTTTCCGAGCCGCCTGCCGCTGAACCGCGCACCGTTAGGCCACTTAGCAACGACTACGCGGATGCGTACAAACTCGTAGAGACAGCAGTCAAAGTCAAGGAGATAACAAAAAAATGAGTTCACGAAAGCAGATATATGAGATCATGTACAAGAGAGCAACGGACGAGTCACAGCTTGAGTGGCATCGAGAAGAAATTCCGATGTTTGTTGGAAAAGCCGTGGCACAAGTCGTCAGGCGTGGAAAAGCGTTGGATTTAGGATGTGGGACAGGGGTGCACTCACTCTACTTGGCTCAACAGGGGTTCCGGGTGACTGCCATAGATTTTGTTTCTTCCGCACTCGATTTCGCCCGCAAGAGGGCTAATGAAGCCGGGGTTGAGATTCAGTTTGTTCATGCAGACATATTGGAATGGGAAACACCAGATCATTTCGATCTGATCATAGATTCGGGTTGCTTACACAGTATGAGAGGCGACAGCCGGAAGAGGTACAAAGTCCAATTGCTGAAGTGGCTTGATCCATCTTCCTTATATGGGCTCTTGCATTTTGCCAAGCGGCACTTTTTTGACTTCGGCTTGGTGGGGCCACAACGAAAAACCCGAGAGGACATAGAACGGTTCTTTGCACCTGAACTGAGGCTTACGGAGTTCTATGCAGAAACAGGAAAGAAACCCTTGAATCAATACCTGTTCTTAGCCAAGGATCAGTGAGCGGCCTAACACACGCTTGCACCCGACGCCACGCGGCTGACGCATGACGTTAGGCATCCCTTCCCGCTACGCGTCCACACTTGACCGAAAAGCCCGCTTGTCCTTTCCCCTACCTCATGCTATCTTCTGCCCGCAAGTCGCTTTTTGTTTCAAACCCAACATTCTTTCTCTCTTTAGAGAAACAGGAAGCATTCTTTATGGCTACGCAGATTCAAGCGTATGTGGCGTACGGACCGCGTGTCGAATTGGGCAATACCGTCCAGACGCGCCAAATTGCAGAATATATTGCCTCGCGCACCTCGCTCAATCGCGGCGAGATCGAAAACGTGCTGCGCGAATTAAACGAGGCAATTACCTTTTTCACCAAGCAGGGCGCGGCGGTGAAATTGGAGGGTGTTGGCACGTTCACGCCCTCGATTAACTTGGAAGGCATGTTTGATGTCGGTTTTCGGCTGGACACCAGCATTGACGGCGCGCTGAACGTGCCCGGCGCGTTCACGGGCAACATTCGTAATGGCGCAAACATCGGCAAGACCAACGCCGATCTCAAATCAATTCTTTGACGACCTCGTTGACCAATCTGCCATCCGCGCGCCCTTTTAACCGCGTCGCCGCTTCTTTCATCACTTTTGGAAATTCACGCGTGTTCAAATCTGCAATCACCTTTTCGACTTGAACTCGTATTTCCTCGCGTGTCAATTGCTGCGGCATGTATTTTTGCAGCGCGGCAATTTCGGCTTGCTCTTGCGCGGCGAGTTCGGGACGATTCCCTTTGGTGTACAGCTCGATGGATTCGCGCCGCTGTTTGATTTGATTCTCCACCGCGCGCAGCAAATCACCTTCGGTGAGCGGTTTGCCGTAATCAGGATTTTTGGCATCGGTGCGCGCAAATTCCACGTTCGCAATTGCCGCCTTCAACATTCGAATCGCGCTAATACGCGCTTGTTCTCTCGCGCGCATCGCTTCTTTCAAATCGTCGTTCAGTTGTTCTTTTAATCCCACGTTCTCACTCCTTCTGCAAAATAATTCCATCCATTGGCGGCACGGTCACGCTCGACGCCGCGCTGCCATCATTATAACGCGCTTGGGATTGCACATAAATCGCATCGGCGACGCACGGTTTGCCCGCGCAGCGCAAACGCACGAACGGACGGCGCGCAGGGTCGAGCGCCGCGCGTCCGATTTTTTTCCAACAGTCGCCTTTGCGCGTTTGGTCAATCGTCTTGGACGCGACGTTTTTTCCATTCGCAACGATTTCGTAGGTCACTCGCGGATTCCAATTCACCGCTTGCGGCGCGGCGGGAATCCACGCCGAGATGGTATAGGTGTCCGCTTGCTCGAGCGGCAGTTTCCAGCGCGCTTCGCCCGTCGCGCTCGCCAACTCATAGAGATTATTCTCCCAGTCGTGAAAAAAAGGTCCGCTCGCCTTCCACATCCCACTGTCGTATTTTTTCTTGCTCCATTTACCCTTGGTCGAAAAACGCGCGTCTGTGTTGTCTACGATACTTTGCACGCGCGGCGCTTGATTGCCGGTCAGGCGTTTATAACCCGCGCCCACGTCGAGTGTTTGCGGGAGTGTCGTTGCATTCAGCAGCACTTTGCCGTTCGTGAAATCACGTTCATACACTTCGGGCGCAGCTCGCGTCAGGCGCACGTCGTCGAGCCACACCGTTCCGGTGCTCGCGCCCACAAAGAACTGCACGCGCGAATCATTGACCGTCGCGTTCGCTTTGAACGTGGCGGTGTATTCTCGCCAGGCGGCGTCGAGGTTCACGTCCTGCGACAAACCATAATTCGTCCACGGCGCGCTCTGTTTTTGTGTGCTCAAGCCGATGGCGCGCGGCGCATCACTCTTTGCCCAAAAGGTGAGCGCGTACGTCACATCTTTTTCCAGCGAACGATTGCGCTGCGCCAATTCAATCCGCCAAGCATCCGGACCGGCGGCGGTAACGTCCAGCCGCGCGGACGCGCTGCCCGCCGCGGCGGTTGCCGTGTCGCGTGTGAGCGTGGCAGCGTAGCCGTTGTTCGTGTCTACCCAAATCCCCCATTCCGCGCCCAATGCGTCTTCAAAACTTGGGTTTTGGATTTGATTCGGTCCGGGATCGAATGGAATGTTGGCGCGTGTGGCAGGACCCAGCGGTTGACCCAAATCAAAATCGAATTCGTCGTACCACCAGTCGTTGCCGTGCCACGTATCGCCATACTCATACGCAAAATATCCGTCGCGCATCAGCGTGAGCGCCAAACCAAAACGCATGTACCGATAGAACGTCCGCGCAAATTCGAGCGTGGGTTTGGGAATTTTTTGCAGCGGCGAGTAATCATAGCCGTACGAAATTTCATACGGCGGCGCGGCTTCGAACATTGTCAGGAACGGCGCGCGCGCGTTCGTCATCCATTTTTCGTACTTGGACCACACCTTGCCGAACGAGTCACGCCCGTCGAGAACTTCTGGCACGTCAAAACCGATGCTGATGCCGTTAAACGCAGCCGCCATGTTAGGGTCGTCAATAGCGAGCGCATGTCCGGTCATCAACGCGCCGGGCGCGAGTTGGCGAAACGTCTCGATTTCGTGGACGACGCCCGCGTACCACGCGGCATCGAGCGCCGCCGCCTCATCGGGGACGCCGTTTTCGTCCGCATCAATTTGGACCGGATTGCCGTAAATGTCGCGGGTTAGCCACGCTTGGGACAAGAAAACATTATCAAAGAACACGCCATCTGCCATCCAATTGCTGTCTACCAGCGTCTGGTACGCGAACTGCGCTTGATATTCGGCGACGTAATCTTTGGTGAGATTGAGCCGATACGAGCCGGGCCACACCTCGATCTTGTTCCCGTGAATATCTTTTAAATAATAGTCATCGGGCAAAGCGGCATGTTCGACCGCGTTCATGGAGGTAAACACCAGCACGTTCGGATTCAACGTCCGCAGCTGTTGAATTTCCCCCGGCGTCGCGCTGTCCGCGCCCAACCACAAATCAACGCGCGACATATATTCCAACCCCTTGGCGCGCCATTTCCACCAACCCCACAAATTGCCGGTACGCGGAAATGACGGATTCACGTCCGCGCGCACGCGATAGTTCAACGTCAATACTTGGTCGGGATTGGACGCGCAGCGGACCCGGACTTGATTGACGACGTTAGGATTGGAATCGAGTCCCGTCAAAGTGGTGGTGTGCAGCGTCGTGCCCGCGCCTTGCGCCAAGCCGTTCATTTGCGCGAACGGCGCCGAGTCCCCCAACGCGAACGCGCATTGCGTCGGGGTCGCGGTTTTGACCGAGAGTTCAACGCGCTTGGTCCCGGGCGCGAGCAATCCCGCGCGCGGTAGAACATTGACAAAAACGGAAGCGGGCGCGGCAGACGTCGGTTGACCCAAGAGCATCAGCGCGCCCAGCAGCATCAGTACAGAAATAACTTTGCGCATAATGTGTCAGGGGCGCAGCAAGAGCTTGCCCATCGCCGCGCGGCTTTCGAGATAACGGTGCGCATCGGCGGCATCCTTGAGCGCGAACGTTTTGTCAATGCGCACGCGTAGTTTCCCTTGCGCAAGCCACTGGAACAAATCGTTCGCGCGCCAATCGTATTCCTCACGGGTCGCAATGTAATGTCCGAGCGTCGGACGCGTGAGATAGAGCGAACCTTTGCTCATCAACGTGAGCGGATCAATTGGCGGGACCGCGCCCGACGCGTTGCCCCACAAGACCAACATGCCGCGCGGCGCAAGACAATTCAAACTGCCTTCCCACGTGTCTTTACCGACCGAATCATACACCACCGCCACCCCTTTGCCGTCCGTGATGCGTTTTACTGCGGGCACAAAATCGGTTTGCGAATAAATGATGACCTCGTCGCAGCCCGCGGCACGCGCCACGCGCGCTTTTTCCTCTGTCGAACACGTGCCGATCACTTTTGCCCCCGCGATTTTTGCAATTTGGACCGTGAGTTGTCCCGCCCCACCCGCCGCCGCGTGAATCAAACACCACTCGTTTGGTTTCAATGCGTACGTGCTCAAGCACAAATAATGCGCGGTCAAGCCCTGCAAAATAACCGCCGCCGCGTCCTCGAACGAAACCGCGTCGGGGACGCGCACCACGCGCTGTGCGGGCACAATCGCGTATTCGGCGTACGACGGCGCGTCGAGAACGAACGCGACGCGTTCGCCGACGCGCACATCGCTCACCCCATCGCCCACCGCGTCTACGACGCCCGCGCCTTCGCGTCCGAGAATCGCGGGCAGCGGCAATTTGTAAAGCCCCGTGCGGTGATACGTGTCAATGAAATTGACGCCAATAGCGTGCAATTTGACGCGCACCTGTCCCGCGTCGGGATGCGGCGTTTCAATTTCGTCATATTGCAAAACGTCAGGACCACCTGTTTCGTGAATACGAATCGCGTGCATAATAAACTCCTTGTCAGCGGACGGGCGGTCAGCGGATATTGAAAGCGGATAAGCGGATACGACGCGCACAGCCGCTTATTCGCTTTGCTCATCCGCTGTCAGCATCGTTCATTGCCAACACTATCGCTTGTTCCATCGTCCGCGCGCGCCCTTGATACGCACGCGGCAAAATCTCGTTTAGCAGTACGCGATTAAAATCCCAATGCTGCTGCGCGCGAAATTCGCGTAGGCATTTCAAATCGAGTTCTGCAACCACAATTTCCGCGCGGTCGGTGGATGGGGTGCGCGCAAGGATGGAACCCCGCGCGTCGAGTCCCAGCGGCGCAACAATCAACGACGGACCGCGCCAACCCAAGCCAAACAAATCCGTCACCATGTTGGCGAGAATGCCGTAACACGGCGCTTCTTGAACGCGCGTGCGCACACCGCGCGCTTGCAAGTATTCGTACGGCGCGGATTCGTCCGCCGACGGATTGATTAGAATTTCCGCGCCCTGCTGCCACGCCACGCGCGTCGTTTCCCAATACGTGAAATCCATGCACACGGGCGCGGCGACGCGCGTCACGCTCAGGTCAAAGATTTGCAGTTCACTTCCCAGAGTCAGCCATTCGCGTTCCGTCGTAAACGCGTGCATTTTTTTCTGCGCGCCGAGATGCGCACCGTCGGGCGCGAAAAAATGCGCGACGTTGAATAAATTGCCCGCCGCATCCCGCGCAATCGTCGAGCCATTCATCAAATAAATGCCCAGCGCTTTCGCCACCGCGCTGCCGGTCGCCACGAACGCGCTTGACACGGCTGGCGCGATGAGCAGCAAAATATCGCGCAAACTTGCGCCGCCCGCATTTGCCGCACCCTTTAGCCCGCCGCGTGATTGCTTTTCCAAATCGCGGATACCCGGCAGCATCCCGATGAGCGGTGTCCACGCGTATTCGGGAAAGGCGACCAATTGCGCGTCTTGTTCCACTGCTTGTTTGGCGAGCGCGTAGATTCGTTCCGCATACTGCGCGCCGTCGTTCACAAACGCGAATTGCATTTGCACGGCGGCGACGGCGATTGCGTCGCGCGTCGGCGGCGCGGCGCGCGGGGAAATCTTTCCGCGCAGCGCGCGTTCAATGTTCCCGCGTCGCGCGCGATATGCGAGCAGGCGGGAAACGGCGGCGGCAAGCACGCGGTCTTGAAGTGACACCTCACCCCCAACCCCTCTCCTAAAAAGAGAGGGGAGATTGTAGTGACGAATTCATTCGTCCTCCCCGCCCCTACAAGGAGGGCGAGAACGGAGTAACGAATTCATTCCCCCCCACCTACAAGGAGCGACGAGAACGTCGTGACCAATTCATTCGTCCTCCCCGCCCCTACAAGGAGCGACGAGAACGTCGTGACCAATTCATTCGTCCTCCCCGCCCCTACAAGTGCGGGGGTGTGCGTCATGTTTTTGGGTTGGTCACGTTCCCAACGTTCCCAACGTGCGCAGGCACGTTTGGTGTTTTCGTTGCCGCGAATTCTATTCGCCCGATCCTGTCGGGGAGAATTTAGGGCGCGGCGGCTAGTTTGCCGACAATGTACTGGATGCTGAACACGACGATCGGGAACAGGAGCGCGGAAACCAACAGGCGAAACGTTTCGGGCGCCCAGGGCCAGGTCGGAATGCGTTGGAGAATGCGCTGCTCGAGTTCCAACGCATCAAGGATATCTTTGAGCTCGGATATTTCTGCGGCAGAGCGTGTGTCTATGCGTCGGTGCAGCAGCGTAACGGTGTTTTCGATGCGATTGTTAGTCTCCCCCAACAGGCGTTCTTTTTCGTTCTGCAAGCGTCCGTGAATTTGCAACAAAGGCAAAATGAAAATCGCGACGGCAAGCATCAGTCCCAATAACGTGCTCGCGATGTTCATTACATCTTGAAAGAACCCTTCGGCAATCACAAACAGCGACGTGACGCCAAAAATGACGCCGAGCGAAGCGCGCAAGAGCAAGCCCGAAAAACCATACAACGCGTTCTGATTAAACACGTCTATCCGCACATATTCGGCGTAAATCTGGCTGACCATGCGCATCTGCCGGTACATTTGATAAAACCATGCCGCGCCGAAAATGTCCCACATAGCGACGAGCAGAATGCCCCATGCCAGCGAAAGAGGCGTGTTGGAAATTTGCATGCTCGCAACAAACGTTCCGGTAAAAAGCATCCCGATCAAGGAAGTGCTGACAAGAACGATCATCCAGAACAACGTGGCGCGTGCAGGCAGCATCGTCAGCCGATACTTTAAATCTTGATACTCGGCGTCGCCAATGTTCAACACCGCGCGAAAGCGTTGCAGCGCGGCATCGCCCGCGTTGCTCAAATAATGAATCAGCGCCAAGATGTACGGAACGCCTGCCGCGACCGCCAGATGAAAAAGGTTGTAGGTTCCGACCGGATAGGTCCCCGCGCGCCATTCGATCACAGTGGTCACGCCAAACAAGACGAGCCACATCCCGACGTAATAGCGCCAACTCGGCGCCGGTAGGCGGTCTAGGCCGCGCGTCAATGTATTGACCCAACTCGGCGGATAGGGCCGCGCGTACGCTGCGTTTTCCGACGGAGGAGAGGAGAGTGCTGCCATCGTCATTCGTCCTTGGGTTGTGACACTTTAAGATCCATCGCCGGGTTGAGCAAATCCAAAATCGGATATGCCGCGCGCACTGCGTTTAATTTTTCAAAATCCAAATCGGCGACAAGAACTTGGTTCGACTCGTCTACTGCTTGGACGAGGATGCCGCGTTTGGCGGCGGTGTATTCGACCGGCGCATAGATCGCCGAATGTCCGCGATAATTTCCGCCGACGAGATTAGCTTGTACCCCGAAAGTTTGATTCGCTTGCGCGTCGCGCCACAGGTCTTGCAAAAATTGTTCATCCGTATTGGTAGAGACGTTATGCCATAACGTCTCTACGTACGCGGCGGGATGCAGCAAAACGTTCGCGCCTTGCAATGCCAACGCGCGCGCGGTTTCGGGATAACGAATATCTGCGCCGAGCACCAAACCCAAATCGCCTATTTCGGTTTCAAACACGCGCAGTGTATCCGCCTGTTTCACACCCCACGCGATTTCTTGCGCGGTGCGGTGCATTTGGCGTTGGCGTCCGACGATTTCGCCCGCGGGATTGAACAGACACGCGGTCACAAAAAATGCGTCGCCGTCCGGTTCCAGCACCGTGCCCGGTACAAGCCACGTTTCCACGCGCGCGGCGAGCGATTGAAACAGGTGCACATAAAACTCATACACATACTGCGCGCGCGCTGCCAGCCACGCACGCGTCGTTTTGTTTTCGCGCTGCGCGAGTGCGTCGAGTGAATCGGTCAGTGCGGCGTCAAAATGGAACATGCCAAACAAACCGAACGCGGTAGAGTGCGGCAGCAAAATCAATTGCGCGCCCGCCGCTGCTGCGCGTTCGATTGCCGCGCGCATGGGATCGGCAAATTCTTGCGGCGTGTTGAAATATCCAAATTCGAGTTGGAGACAGCCCACCCGTGTGCTCATGCGTGTATTGTATTAAAAGATGCGCTGCGTTTCAACCATAGAATTCAGCGACTGGAAAAAGGTCAAACCGCGCGGCGATTGGCGGAATTGTCTACCATCCCAATGCGTTAGCATTTGACCTTTTTTCAGACAGCGATTTCTAATCGCTCATCGTCGGGCGGCGTTGCATACATTCCGCGCAGCGCCTCCGGCAGTAATGCCGCGAGCGCCCCCATAACGCGCACGGTTGCCGCGCGATCGCGTTCAGTCCGGTCAAGCGCACGCGAATCCTGCAAGTAAAATGGCGCGCCGAAACGTAACGTCAGCGTCGCGCTGTCTTCATAAATCCCGAGCGGCAGCAACGGAATTTTTTCGCGCGCCAGCCACAGCAAAAAAATACCCGCGCCCGCTGGCGGTTCGCACAATTGCCCGTTGGGTCCGCTGTGTCCTTCTGGCGCAATGCCGACCAATGCAGCAGTATCGCCGCGTGTCAATGCCAACGCGCGCCGGACGCCACCTGCGCCCTCGCCGCGCGTGCTTATGGCATCGAGAATGGGCGGCACGGTGACGAAATCGTAAACGCGCGCGAACCGCGCCAAGAGCCACTGCATCAACGGCTGCTTGACGTAGCGCCCGAATCCTCCCGGATACCACCACTCGCGCGCCATCACGAAATGAATTTCACGCGACGTTTCGACGCGCTGCGCGGCGATCACATTCGCGGCAAGCAGCGGCGCCCACCACGCGGCAACGCGCGCGGTTTCATAGTGATTAAAAACGAGGAGGAATGGGTCGGCGGCGGGGATGCACTGCACATCCAAAACGCGCGGCGGAGGAAAGAACGCTTGCGCGAATTTCGATGTGAGCGCGCTGAACGGTGCGGGCGCGCCGCGCACGAAATCGTTTGCGGCGTGAACGACGACCGGTGCAAGCACCAACGGATGACGCGAGGGAGGTATGAATGCCATCAGGCGCGTACGGCACCGTCAATGGAGCGGACCGCGCCCTTTTGAAACCGTTTCATTTCACCTGTTCCTCCCAGGCTCGGCCATTTGGATCGATCACCGGAAACTCTGCCCGGACCAGATGCGAGTATTTGATGCCCGTTCCCGTGTCGAACAGGACGACGCGTTCGTGGGGTTGGAGGAACCCGCTGGCGGCGAGCTGCTTGAATGCCGCGAACGTCGCCGCGCTTTCGGGTGAGACGAACATGCCTTCGAGCCGCGCCCATTCGCGCATCGCATCGCGAATCTCGTCGTCGCTTACCGCAACGGCAGTTCCACCGCTCGCGCGCAGCGTGTCCAATATCAAATAATCGGCAAACGGATGCGGCACACGCAAGCCGTCCGCGATGGTCTGCGCGTCTTGCCAAGCTTCTGCCCGCTGCTTACCTTGCTCAAATGCTTTGACGAGCGGCGCGCAGCCGCTCGCTTGCACACTAATCATCTTGGGGCGTTTGTGGTCAATCCAACCGATTTGTTCCAATTCCGCGAATGCTTTCCACATGCCGACAATGCCTGTGCCGCCGCCGGTAGGATAAATAATCGCGTCGGGCAATTCCCAGTTGAACTGTTCCGCAAGTTCCAGCCCCATCGTCTTTTTGCCCTCGGCGCGATAAGGTTCTTGCAGGGTCGAAACGTCAAACCAATTGCGCGCGGGCGCGAGTGTTTTCACGATTCTGCCCGCATCGCTAATCAAGCCATTGACGAGATAGACGTGCGCGCCGACGATTGCGCTTTCGAGTTTGTTGATGTCGGGCGCGTCGTGGGGCATAAAGACGTAGGTTTCCATTCCCGCCGCCGCGCCGTACGCCGCCAGCGCGCCTGCCGCATTCCCCGCTGACGGCGTCACAATTTTTCGAACGCCCAATTCTTGAGCGCGTGAGACGGCAACTGCCATGCCGCGCGCTTTGAAACTGCCAGTCGGGTTCAGCCCTTCGGCTTTGATGTAAAGTTTTTCAAACCCATACGCGCGTCCGAGATTGCGCGCGTACAAGAGGGGCGTGCCTCCTTCACCCAATGTGACAATGTTCGCCTCTTCGCGCACCGGTAATAATTCGCGCCACCTCCAGAGTGTCGCGTCGCGGCGCAACAAATGCTCGCGCGTCAAATTCCGGCGAACGGCTTCGAGGTCATATCGCGCGAACAAGACTTTGCCACAATTTGGACAGACGGTGTGGAGTTCGTCGGCGGAATAGATACTATTGCAGGAGGTGCATTCGAGATGTGAGAGGAACGAAGGCATCAGCTTGTCGCCTTCCTATTTTGCTCTTGCCAAATCAGTGGGATCATCTGGTCTACAACGTCAACACAAACTCCGAACAGATCTTGAGCTTCATCAAGATTGTATATCTTATCTGGATGTTGAGTTGGATTCCTGAAATTTTCGCGGATGTTGTCCAAGTGGTCGTAAAGTGTTTGAGGAATTGGCAACTGATTCTTGGCTTTGAGCTCTTCGATGATTTGCTTCCAGTATATCTTGCTGGAGTCCTTGCCCGTGACGCTTTGATAAAGCTGGCGAAGCGTCATTTCCGTGCCTCTCATCATATGAAAAGCCGCAGAGGTGGGAAGGTCAAAGACTATACATTTGCCTGCCTCTGAAAAATCAAATTGCGCGACCTCGTGCAAGGAATTGAAAACGTTGGGGGCAAATAATGCAGAAACGTTGTTTGATAGTTTTTGAGTGTCCCATCTTGTGGAAGTTGGACTAAACACTTGAAGTTTCTCGGATTCCGATTCTAGGACAGGCAACAGAATATCCGAGTAAAAAAATAACCCTTCAGGATCCATCCCAAGTGGAGGTAAGGAACGTGCAATCCCTCTTGCTCCCAGAAGACCCAATTCCTCAAAAACACTCGCCAAGTAATCTGGGGCAACTACCCAATCAGCTCCAGCATCTATTTCCCGCATATATCCATGAAATGCGAAACAACGAAGAAAGCCAACATTGATCCCAAGCTGAATGTACTCCCACACTGATTTGGGCTGCATCTCGTTCT
The DNA here is from genome assembly GCA_016209205.1 of Chloroflexota bacterium. Classification (GTDB taxonomy): domain Bacteria; phylum Chloroflexota; class Anaerolineae; order UBA4142; family SHND01; genus SHND01. The sequence goes on along the minus strand of JACQWQ010000007.1, from coordinate 6,729 downwards.
CCTGTTCCGTGTTCAACTTCATGAATCAGATGGCGCGTCGTCATACGCATGTCGAAGTTGATGGATCTCTTGTTCAAAATCGAACTCGTCGGGAAATCGCCCGCGCCAAATGCCGTACAAATCGCGCGGCGGATGTGACCGGACTGAATTTCGTAGGCGCATTGCCAACTGCTCGATTAAGATGACTTGTTCCTCGGTCGTTAGGCGATCCAAAAGTCGCTCGACTACTTGAAGAGTGTTGGTACTCATTTCCATCTCGTTGACCCAACCTAACTTGGGCGAGACGAAACTAAATCGGGAAACCGCGAATCATCGCGAATCTGCGCGAATGAGATTCCTCACGGAGCCTGCCACGCGGAGCTGCCACACTACGCTCGCAGCGGCGGCTCGCAGCAGTGGTTCGGAATGACATTATTCGCGTAGATTGGCGTAGATTCGCGGTGGGAAAATCATTGCTACTATTTCACCTTTCGTATATTCCGTACCAGCACCGTACCCAGCGCAAAAAAGCCGGAAGCCATCAAAAAGATGACGTTGTAGCCGAGATTAGGGTTGCCGGTTTGCATGCCGACAACGGTGAGCTGATCGCGCACGACTCCGGCAAACGGTGTGCCGAGGGTTTGCGGCAGCGTCGAGGCAACATGCCACACCGCCATGTCTTTGGCGTAATCGTTGGCATTGGGCATCACATCCGCCGCCATCGCCCAATCTACGGATTGGTATGCGCCATAACCGATGCCGAACACGATGCCTATCAGGAACGCGGCTTCAAACGTCGTAAAAAAGATGAGGACGAAAGGCACAATCGCTTGCAGCGCGCTGGAAATATAAACTGCCTTTTTTCGTCCAAAGCGGTCCGATAAATACCCTGCCGTCAACGAAGCCGGAATTGCGCCGACGAGCAGCGCAACAATAAAGAGCGAGGCAGCGGTTTCGGGATTGGAGGCAATCGTGTTGCCAAAGAGAGAAAATTTCTTGATGACATCGCCCATGTAATACTGGAGAAATTCCTGAACGACAAACACGCCCAACACCATCAAGAAACGTGTCCAAAACAGCCAGCGAAAGTCATGGTTCTTGAAGGGATCGAGCAGTCCGCGCCAGAACTCACCCCAGTGAAACGGAGGAAGTTTTGTCACCTTGGGTTCGCGCACAAAAATTACGGTGCCCAACATGCCCAGCAGCAAACACGCGGCGACGACGATATAGATTGCGCCGAGATCGGTGACGCCGTTTTGTGTGACGACGAGCGGCAGCGCCGCGCCCACGAACGTGCCAAAGATATTCATAAGCCCGTACCAGCCCGACGCGCTGCCGCGTTGCGCGGGGGGCACGACATCGGGAATGAGCGCGGAATACGGCGCGGTTGCGACATTGTTCCAAAACTCGACCCACGCAAACGCGACAATATAGAGCGGCAGAGACGACATGTCATTCGCGCGCGCAAACGTTGCCAGCCCGTACAAGCCGACGACATTCATCAGCGAACCGAGAATGATCCACGGGCGACGCCGTCCCAGACGCGTGGTGACGCGATCGCTCAGGTATCCGAAAAAGGGCGCGACGAGCATGGAAACGAACGCGCCCAGACCGAGCGTGATGCCCAGCACGGTGCCTTTGATGGCATCGCCGCCGATGAGCTCTGCCTGTTTCGGTAGTGTGGTAATGAGAATCGCAGTCCAATGCACGCTGGTCCCAAACCAGTAGAACGACAGCATTGCCTGACTGAACGTGGACATGTGGGGACGGGTAGGTGAAGCGGTGAGAGTTGCCATGGGGAATTTATGATTTGTGATTTATGATTTCTGATTGTCTCGCACGGTAGCGGTTCAATCAAAAATCATAAATCATCAATCCTCAATCGGATACGTTGCGTTCCTGACGTTCGCGTTCTTCGCTGTCAATCGGATGTTCCAGAGCGTGCGTGTCTGCGCCGCCGCCGCGCAAGAGGTCGAGCGCGTGCGGCAAGGCGGGCAGGATCGCGAGAAAATTTTCGCGCGCGGCTTTCGGACTGCCCGGTAAATTTACAATCAACGTGCGCCCACGAATTCCGGCGACGGCGCGCGACAACATCGCGTGCGGCGTTTTTTGCAAACTCGCGGCGAGCATCGCGTGGACCAGCCCGGGCGCTTCGCGTTCGATTGCCGCGCGCGTGGCTTCCGGCGTCACATCGCGCGGCGCAAAGCCCGTGCCGCCCGTCGTCAAAATCAAATCTATATGCGCGTCGTCGCACCATTGTTCGAGCGCGCGTTTGATTTCCATGAAATCGTCGGGGACGATGTGATACAAATCTTGGTCTTGATGAAAATGCTCTTGTACGAGTTCAATCAACGCCGGACCCGATTCGTCTTCATAAGTGCCCTCGTGGGCGCGGTCGGAGATGGTTAAGATCGCGATACGCATGGTTGGTTAGTGCGATAGTGCGATAGTAAGATAGTGCGATAGTAAGATAGTGCGATAGTAAGATAGTGCGATAGTGTGGTAGTGCGATGGTTAGTCGTCGTCGCGTTTGGATTTGCCGCGCAAGTGGTTGATCATGCCATTGATCAATCGTTTGGCTTCCGTTGCCAAATCGTGCGCACTCTGCCTTTCCGGCTCAGCGATGTATTTGCGATCCGTGGCGAGATAGAGTTCTGACTGAATCTCGCTTGCCGAGCGACGCGACATTTTCAAAAAGCGAATGAATTCGGGTTTCGACCCCGAATCAAATCCTTCTGCGATGTTGTGCATCACCGAACCAGCAGCGCCTGGCAATTGACCGCGCAGACGGTCATCCCGTGAGAATTTGGGGCGTTCCGTCAAATCGTAGATCGCATTGGCAAGCACGCGCGCCTTTTGCCAACAGAGCAAGTCTTCGAATCGTTCAATTTTCGACATTGCACTGCCTCCACGATTGAACTCCCCCACTATCGCACTATCGCACGATTGCACTATCGCACTACCGCACCATCGCACTGTCGCACTACCGCACTACCGCACCATCACACTTTCACGGCAAATGCACCTCATGATGACCGTACTTGTGCATAATTTCTACCGTCTCTGGAAGCGGCAGCGCGTGGATGATGCGATTGTCGCGCCCGGTCATGGTTTCGGCTTGAAACAGCGAATTGAGCACTGCCTCTTCGGTCGCTTCGGCAACCGCGTCGAATAATGTGTTGATGAGCGCGCCGTCTTCGACCACTTGCGTCAACGGCAAGGTCAGCGTGGTCGAATGATGCGGACGATTGCGCGCGGTGGAAAAGCAAATCGCAAAATCGCCGCTGGTGTTGCCGCCCTGTGTGCCCGTGCGGGCGAGTCCGAACGCGACGCGCATGCCCATCCGTTTCAATTGACGCGAGGTCATGGGCGCATCGGTGGCGACGACGACGATGACGGAGCCGTGCGATTCGCGCTGAAGGCGTTCGTCGTAATCAAGCAGTTCGCGTCCGACCGGCACGCCGTCAATGCGCAGTTTTGCACGCGAACCGAAATTGGATTGCACCAATACACCGACGGTATAACCACCCAATGCGGCGGGCAAGACACGCGAGGCAGTGCCGATGCCGCCTTTGAATTCATAACAAATCATGCCGGCGCCGCCGCCTACCGCGCCTTCGGCGACGACGCCGCCGCGCGCCGTTTCAATCGCTTCAAACACATGTTCGCGATGCACATGCCTGCCGCGCCCATCGTTGAGATAATTGTCACTGGTTTCGGCGACGACCGGCGAGATGCCCCACGTCGTCACATTCATATCGGTGCTGTGCTCGAATGCCCAATCCATTACGGCGTCGGCAACGCGCGGCACATTCATCGTGTTCGTGAGCATGATGGGACCTTCCATCACGCCCATCTCGTCAATTTGCTGGGTGTTGGTGACTTCGCCAAAACCGTTGATGCGGACGACCGCGCCCGTAATTTTTTCCAAAAACAAATCGCCTGCGTGGGGAATGATCGCCGTGACGCCTGTGCGAACCGGTCCTTGGCCGGGAACCAGGGCGCCTGTGCCTTGAATGATGGTGCGGTGTCCAACGCGTACGCCGTGCACGTCGGTAATGGCATTGAATTCGCCCGTGGCCAGTGCGCCGACGGCGATGCCGAGCGCGCGGGCGCGTGGGCGGTTGCCAAACGTCTGCATTTCACTCATGACAGGGATAATAAACGCGGAGGGGAGGCATTGTCAATGGCGTGTATCTGGTGATTATCCCCATCTTGGTATAGCGCAGTTGGACTGCGCGTTCCCCCGACGGCAGTGCAGCTGCCTCCTAACTTTTGTGGGTAACCACCAACGTGTATTAGGACAAAACACCCCTTGCGCGCATTCTAGCGCGGTGTTATACTTTTTTTCGTGCATGGCGCGCGCATCCACACAACAACTCGGGTGGGCGCGCCGTTCGATTCTGCCGCAGGAGAAATCGTGAACGATTCGCAGGCATCTACGCTCAATCCCACAACGTTTCTACAGCTCCAAGAAGAAGAACGCCAGCGGCTTGCTCATGCCTTGATGAGTGGGCCGGGCCAAGTTCTGGCAAACACGCTGATGGAAATTGAATATGCGTTGCCGCTGCTGGAAAAAAATCCGCAAGTGGCAATTGCCGGATTGAACGCGCTGCGCAATGAGTTACGCGAAGGATTGGCAGAGCTCAAAGAATATGTGGCAGAACTGCAGCCGCCACTCCTGCAGGATATGGGTTTGGGCGCAAGCATCCAACTGTATGTCAAGAAATTCGGAGACCGCACCGGTATCCGCGCGGACTGTCGCGGCTGCGAGCAATTCCACGAACGTTACCCGGCGACCATAGAAATTGCACTCTTTCGCGTTTTGCAGGAAGCACTGGCGAATGTGGCAGCCCACGCGCAAGCCACCGCCGTGCGCGTCGAATTGCTGCGCGGCGCGAATCAGTTACGCATGAGTATTCAAGATAACGGGCGCGGCTTTGCGCTACGGACGCAGGGCAGTTCCAAAAAACGGCAGTTGGGATTGATTGCCATGCGTGATCGGGTCGAACTGTTGGGTGGACAGATGCAGTTATTTTCGGAGGCAGGACGCGGTGTGCGCGTATTGGTAAACATTCCTTATCACGGGCACGCGGCGGAATCTCACACAGCAGAGGGGGAAAAAAATGAGCGGAGAAACCTCAACTACACGCGGGCGGCTGGTGCGCATCAAGGCGACACCCGCCAAGAAAAAACCAAATCCGGCGCCAACCATCGCCGAAAAGCCGGCGCCGCCAAAAAAGAAACCGCGCCCAAGCGCGTCAGCCGCAAACCGGACGGCGACTAAACCCGCGGAGATTCCCAGCAAGATTTCGGTCCTCATTGTGGACGACCATCCGGTCTTTCGCGGCGGGCTGCGCGGGCTGCTTGATTTGGAAGATTCCATTCAAGTCGTCGGCGAGGCGCAGGATGGACGGCAAGCGATAGAGTTGGCGCGCGCGCTGCGCCCCCAAGTTATCTTGATGGACGTCAATTTGCCCATCATCAACGGTATGCAGGCAACGCGCGAATTGACCGCCGAACGCAGTGACCTCGCGGTCATCGTGCTGACCGCCTATCACGACGACGAACAAATGCTGCAAGCAATGCGCGCCGGGGCGGTCGGTTATTTTCCCAAAGAAGTGGCGCCGAGTGAATTGCTCGACGCGATTCGCACCGTCAGTCACGGCAAGTATGTCATCAACGACGAAGTATTGGTCAAACCCCAAATCGCGAGTTGGTTGATCAATCAATTCGAGAGCATGCAGCAAAATGCCGAAGCGGAACCCGAAGAAACCTTTCGCTCGTTGTCGGCGCGCGAAATGGAAATCTTGAGATTGATCACGCGCGGCTTGAGCAACAAAGAAATCGCCAAAGCGCTGGGCATCAGTCGCCAAACCGTCAAAAACCACATGACTTCGATCTTGCGCAAACTCGCGGTGAATGACCGCACCCAAGCGGCAGTGTATGCCCTGCGGCGCGGGTGGATTCGCCTGCAAGATACGGAATAGACTTTGCTAAACAGTTTTTTGACAGGATTAACAGGATTAACAAGATTTGTTGCTTGCGATGCAAGCGAATAGTCCTGTTAATCCTGTTAATCCTGTCGAACATGGCTATGCCAAACGAGACCTTGACACAGATACAGTCTACAGCCACCGAGCTGTTGACTGAAATCGAACAACTGCGCATCGAGCTGCGCGAAATCGAAGTGCTCGTCCGGCAGACGACGAATGAAATCGAACGCCAAACCCAAAAGCAGGCGGAAATGGCTTCGCGCTTGCGCCAGGTCGAAGCCAATTTTGATTCGTACACGCGTGAAGATGTGCGGCAAGCGTATGCCAGCGAACGGGATGCGCAGCTCAAGCTACTGTTGATGCGTTCCCAGCTGGAACAATTTCAAGGCAAGCACCGGCAGCTCGATCGCTACATTCAGCAGCTGCGCAAACTGCACGACCTGACGGCGCGCATGGCCGAAAACCTGAGCGATCAGGAAGGCGAAAGCTCACCCGGGCATACCGTCTCGGACCACGATGCGGTGATTCAAACTATCGAAGCGCAAGAATCCGAACGTCAGCGCCTCGCCCAACAAATGCACGACGGTCCGGCGCAATCGCTGACCAATCTCATCTTGCAAGCGGAAATTGTGGAACGCCTGTTTGATGCGGAACCCTCGCGTGCGCGCACCGAGCTCGGGCAGCTCAAGACTTCGGCGAATGTGACGTTTCAACGCGTGCGCGATTTTATCTTTGCATTGCGGCCCATGATGTT
>JACQWQ010000057.1 GCA_016209205.1 Chloroflexota bacterium | reverse complement strand
CGCCAAGCGTCACACCGCTCGCATTGCTAATCGTGAGATGATGTACAGTTGCGGCAAGTTCAGTGCCCGTTGTTTGTGACGCGCCTCCGGCATATTCAAGCGTACTGCCCGCGGCATAATTCAGTGCGCCCGTTACGGTGGTGCCACTGCTTCCTGTTCTGCGATAGACGCCGCCACTATTGATGTTGATGTTGAGCGCGCTCAGGTTCGAACCACTCTGCTCAAGCACGCCATTCACCGTCACAGAAAGGCACTGGTCAGTCACAGTTGTGGTGCGCGCGATATTGCCTCCAACACGAAGAGTTGCATCTGATGCGATAGTGAGCGTACCGCTGTTAGCAGCATTGTTATCTGGTCGCACATCACTGGATGTTTCAAAGGTGCCGCTGGCAATGACAATCGTACCGGCTTTGACCGGAACCGCCGAGGTACCCGTCGCCCCTGGAGTCAATGCAATTTCAAGATTCCAACTTGGCGTAGTGGCGTCCCATCCTACCCCGAACAAAGCGCGCGAGCCACCTACAAAACGGACGAGACCGCCTCCCAAGATGGTATTGGCGCCGGGCGCGGGACTCGCATTCAAGGTACCGTTAATGGAGAGGGTATTACCATTCAGCATCAACAACCCCACATTTGACCCACCCGCCAGCGTGAGATTGTTTACTCCGGCACCCGCATTGAGAGTGATCATATGCCCGGCGGCGATGGTTGCATCGTCAGTTGAACCGGGATAGCCAAGACCACCACTACCAAGCGCATTGTGAGGTGTAGGAGGCGTTGTCACCGCCTCAAGATTTGAGTTTGCCGTGAGGAATATCAACACCTTCGCCAATTCTCTCCTGCTCGCAAGGGATTGCGGATGAACGCCATCCGAGTAATCTCGCTCTGCTTTTGCGGATTACAAATCCGCCGCGAGCAGGGAAAGTGATTTTGGCGAAGGTATTTGGAATACAGAACAGTATTACAATTTAGTTACAGTTTGTAAATAGGGCATTGGGTGGATTCTGTTTTCGAGCAGAACAAACCGAGTGTTTTGCCGGGACTCTTTGTTTGCCAGGCGGTGGCTGCCCGGCACATCACTTGCTCAAATGTGTCTCCGCCTGCAATGCCCATGCGCTGTCGGGAAATTGTTGGCGCAGCGCGGAAAATTCTGCGCGGGCGCGGTCCGCTTGATTGTCATATTCGTACGCCAAAGCCCTCAAGTACAGGGGCAGCGGCGGCTCTGCCGGATACGACGCCGTTTGTGCCAGTCGTTCCACGGCGCGGCGCGGTTGTTGATGCCAAAACAATTCCCCCAAGGTGTCGGACAAAAATTGCGCGTTGTGCTGCGGCAATGTCCTGTTCTCCAATTCGCCGTTTTGCAGGCGATACACGACCTGGCGCTGTAACACGCCCGTTGGTGTTTCCAATTCGGTCACGATTTCGCGCGCGCCGTCGGCGGCTGTCGCAAGCGTAAAAGGCACGCGGCGTACGAGACCTTGTTCCGTCCCATCGCTCGCCACGCGCTCGAAGCGTTCCCCATTCCAACGCCACAGCCAAAAGAGGTCTTGGCTCTCGTACACGATTTCGGGTAACTCATCCCGGTCCAAATCGGTTACAACCAGCGTATCGCCGCGCCATTCCGCGTGCTCCGTGACCGCATCCAAATCTATCGCGTCCAGCGGATACGGCTGCGCCGCGTACAAAGGACGAAACGCTGCGCCGTCAGAGAGAAATGTCCACGCTTCTTGACTCTCCTCGGTCTCGATAATTCTAATCGGGTCGCGCACGCCGTCGCGATTCAAATCAAACTCGTCCGACAACACCTGCCACTGCAAGCCCAATGTTTTTAATTGCGTGTCCAACGCGTCACGCGTCAAGCGTTGCAACGGCAGCAAGAGACGCGTTTCACATTCCCCACGCCAGTCCAAAACCCGCTTGCCCGTTTCATTCGCGAAAAACCATGAAAACGTTTCGGGTTTCCAATTGGCGCGTTCGGCGCGCAGCGCGTTGCAAAACTTCCAAACGTCTTGCGGCGCATGGACCAACGCGCGCTGTTTTTCCACAGCGCGGCTCACCACCGCATCGGGAAAGCGGGCGCGTAATTCGTCCCACGCGTTTTGGGCGCGCGCCACGTCCCCGCGAGCAGATGCGCCATGGCTTTGTGATGCCAAAAATAGGGACGCACATCCACTGCGCGCGGCGCGGGCTGCAAATCATCCGCGATGCTGTCGAGCACCCACAAAGCATCGCGGACTTGGCGCGCGTACAAGAGCCGTTGCGCCAGTTGAATCGGCTTGCCATATTTGTCCCAGGCTTCACGCGGCAGCGCCGACGAAAGCGCGACCGGCACGAACGCGCTGCCCACGTAGCGAAAATGAACGGTGTAATCGTGAATCGGTCCTGAACCCACCGTCGGACCTTCGCGCTCGGTCGCAAGAATTTCCGTCGTCCTGTCGGGCAATGCGTCGAACGCGTAACCCCCATCCACCGCCCAATCGTTCGCGCTCCACAAATTGCGCCAGCGTCCATCGTCCCACGTTACAATGCGCAAAAAATCCAAACAGCCGTTACCGCATTCGCTCACCACAAACGCGACATCCGTGCGCCCATCGCCATTCAGATCGCGTACGGCGCGCAGCCACGGGCGCAGCGAATTGGTCTCGCGCGGCGTTCGCGTTGGGATGCGCGTCAGTGAAAATTTTTCACCGGTGCGGTGAACCCAATACAAGCCGCCGTTCATTTGCCCCGGATAAAATTGCGCGCCCCAGCGCAGCGTCACCAAATAATCCGCCGCGCCGTCGTCGTCCAAATCGGTCTCGAGCCATTCGCCGTGATCGTCGCGCTCGAGCCAAGCCAAAAATTCCGTCGGCGCACGCGCGTCTTGGTCTAACGGCGCGATCAATTTTTCATTCAACCACATTTCCGCAAACCAATCCATCGGCATTTCATTCCATGACGCGTTCAGCAAGCCGTCGGCGAGTTCCGCGCGGTAAGGCGATTGCGGGTGCGCGTGCAGATATTCGAGCGTTTGCAAAGCGCAAAGCGTGCGGCAATCTCCGCTCAGATTGGCAAGCAATGCTGCCACAAGCGGGTCTGACGCCAACGGGGTGGGCGTATAAAACGCGGCGGGCGTGCGTGTGGTATCCGGGGTGGGCGGGATACCGGTTACGGCAAGCGGGGAAACTTGATTCGTCGTGCAACTCACCAGCCAAACTAGCCAAACCAAAATCAAACGTACGCGCATCTTTAACCTCCTTGTTTTGCCAACCAATCCATTGATCCACGAAGGACACGAAGGGTTTTTAGTGCCAGACCTGTGAGGTTTTGGCGATGGACTACATCGCAGAAACCTCACAGGTCTTGGTTTCGGAGTTCAACTCCGCTCCCTGCGGGTCAATGAGTACAACTCATTGACCAACATAGCGTCCAACCTGCGCGAGCACTTGCATCAAATGCTCGCGCCAGTGTGCGTCCGACTCGGGACCGGCGAGCCACATCCGGTCACGCGAGGCGCGCACGCGGTCGCCCCACGTTTTGTTCAAGCGCTCCAAACGCGCGTTGTCTTCACTGCGAAAGCGCGCCATGATGCGCCCGTCGTCGAGCGTAATTGTCGCAATCTCAGCGCGCGTCGCCGCGAGTTTCAAACGCAGCAAATAAAATAAATTCTCGACCGCTTCGGGCAGCGCGCCAAAGCGTTCTTGAAATTCGCGCACCATGTCTGCAATCTGTTTTTCGTCGCCCACATCGGCGAGACGGCGATACAAGCGCAGGCGCAGCGCGGCATCGGCGACGTATTCTTCGGGAATTTGCGACACGAGCGGCAAATCAATCGAAGGCGCATTCAACAGACGCTGCGCGGGGTTCACGCTGTCCTTGCCGTCGGCAGGTTTATCCGCGTGCGCGTGCTCCGGCTCTAACTTGGCGCGCGCTTCTTCAATCGCGCCCGCGAGCAAACGCGCGTACAAGTCCAAGCCCACCGCCGTAATGTGCCCCGACTGCCGCGCGCCGAGAATTTCACCCGCGCCGCGAATTTCCAAATCGCGCATTGCCACTTGAAAACCCGCGCCCAATTCCGACGCTTCCGCGATGGTTTGCAAACGCATCCGCGCTTCGTCCGAGACGTTGGCTTGTTTGTTGTACAAAAAATACGCGAATGCGCGCGCCGCGCTGCGCCCGACGCGCCCGCGCAATTGATACAACTGCGCCAGACCGAATTTGTCCGCGTTGTTGATAATCATCGTGTTGGCGTTCGGAATATCAATTCCGCTTTCAATGATCGTCGTACACACCAGTACATCGTACTTGCCCGTCGCAAATTCGCTCATCACCAATTCAAGTTGGTCTTCGGGCATTTGCCCGTGCCCGATGCCGATGCGCGCTTCGGGCGCGAGTTTGCGCAGTTGTTCGGCGATGATGCCGATGCCTTGCACGCGGTTGTGCACAAAGAACACCTGCCCGCCGCGATCCAACTCGCGTAAAATCGCGTCGCGCACCAAACCCTCTGCGTACGGCGCCACGTACGTGCGAATCGGCAAACGTTCGTCCGGCGGCGTCTCCATCGTAGACATGTCGCGCGCGCCCGAAAGCGAAAGGTACAACGTGCGCGGAATCGGCGTCGCGGTGAGCGTCAAAACATCCACGTGTGCGCGCAGTTGTTTCAAACGTTCCTTGTGCTGTACGCCAAAGCGCTGTTCCTCGTCCACAATCAACAAGCCCAAATCCTTGAACGCGACATCTTGCGACAAAATGCGGTGCGTGCCAATGACAATATCAATCGCGCCTTGCGCGAGTTTCTCTACGATTTCATCCTGTTCTTTGTCCGAACGAAAACGCGACAACATCTCGACCGTGACGGGAAACGGCGCGAGGCGTTCTTGGAATGTGTTGAAGTGCTGCTGCGCGAGCACCGTCGTCGGCACGAGAATCGCAACCTGTTTGCCGTCCATCACCGCTTTGAACGCCGCGCGCAGCGCGACTTCGGTCTTGCCGTAGCCCACATCGCCCACGACGAGCCGATCCATCGGCCGCGTTTGCTGCATATCGCGTTTGACTTGATCAATCACCGAGAGTTGGTCGGCTGTTTCGATGTATGGAAACGACGCTTCGAGTTCATGCTGCCACTGTGTATCTTGAGGATACGCGTGCCCGGTCACTATTTCGCGCGTGGCATACAATTCCAACAACTCTTGCGCGATATCCGCAACGGCTTTTTTCGTGCGCTCTTTGACCTGCGCCCATTCTGCCGTGCCGAGCCGGTGAAGTGTCGGTTTATGTCCGCCCGGCGCAACGTAACGACTCAGGCGGTCGAGTTGATGCACGGGCACATACAACCGGTCGCCCTGCGCGTATTCGAGCAAAAGATATTCGGTATCGGGTCCGCCCAAATCCAATTTCTGCAAACCGCGAAAGACGCCGATGCCGTGATCAATGTGGACGACAAAATCGCCTTCGGACAAATCCGCAAAAAATGCCTCGGGCGCTTGCGGGCGCGCGTATTGGGTTGTGAGACGGCGCGGCTTGGGACGCGACCAGCCGAAAATTTCCGCGTCCGTAAGTAAAACAAGGGCTGAGGGCAGAGGACTGAGGACTGAGTTTGAATCCTCCTCAGTCCTCAGTCCTTTTACCTCATCCCTCAACGTGAATCCTTCGGTCAATGCGCCTTGTATTAGCACAATGTGTCCCGCTTCGGGCGCGTGCGTGATTTCGGTTTTGGGTTTGACAAAAAATTCGCGTTCGCGCAGCAAATCCGCGAGACGTTCCGCTTGGCGCGTCACCGCAATTACCCGCGCGCCTTGACTGCGCAGCTGCAACATGTCGTCCACGACGCGTTTGACCTGTCCACCAAACCGTTCGCCGGGCGCAAATGGCAGCGCGGGCGCGTCTTCCACGCCGCGATAATCAAACAGCAAACGCGAATGTTGGAGCAGCTTGTCGCGCAGTTCGTGCCATGTGAAATACGGTTTTGCAAACTCGCGCGGGATTTCACCGCGCCCTTCGAGGTCAGCGCGCACTTGTTCCGCTTGCTGCTCGAATTGTTCGGTCATGGCCTCGAGCTCTTGCCAATCGTCCGCGACGATCAATGCGTGCTCGGGCAAATAATCTATCAGCGACGCGGCGTCGGTGTACAAGTACGGCAGATAAAATTCAATCCCACGAAAACGCCGCTTGCTTGCCAACGCATCCAAATCTTGACGGAATGTGTTCGCCGCCACCGGGTGCACGGTGGAAAGGTCCAGCCGTTGGACAAGTTCTGCGGCTTGGGGCGCGCGCGTGATTTCGGCTTCACTCGCGGGCGTAATCAGCAGCGTCTCGATGACGCGTCCCGAACGCTGCGTCGTCGGGTCAAATTCGCGCAGCGATTCGATTTCATCGCCGATGAGTTCGATGCGCACGGGATTCGCGCGCGAGGGCAGCCAAATATCCACAATGCCGCCGCGCCGCGAAAACAAGCCGGGCGCGTCCACCACCGGCGCGGCTTCGTACCCCAAATCGCTCCACGCCCGCAGCAGATTCGTGAGCGATAAATTTTCGCCGCGTTTCAACACAAACACGTTGCGTTGGAATTCCGCGCGCGGCGCGGTGCGCAGCATCAACGCGCGCATCGTCGTAATCACGAGCGGCGGCAGAATGTCGGACGCGTGGTTTTGCCCGTGCCGCGCGAGCGCGGACAGCGCGGCGAGCCGAAGCGCGATCGTTTCCACATTCCACGGCATCCGTTCGTACAGCAACGGGTCGGGTTCGGCAAAATAAAAAATGCGTTCGGGCTGTGTGCTCCACGCCGTCAAGTCCACCCACACTTGCTTGGCGCGTTCCGTGCGCGCGGTGACGACGACGATGGGGCGCGCGGGGGAACTGTTATTCGCCCAATACTGATGCAGCGCAGCGAGAACATACGGACGCGCGGCATCGAGCACCTCCAGCGGTTCGGTCACACGCGTTCCCGCGTCAAGGCGCGACAACAGCGCCTGAAATTCAGGCGTGCCGTTGAGGAGGGAAAGCAGACCCGAAAGATTCATGCTGAAAGTAGACCGGGAAACAGGTAAACAGGTAAAGAAGGAAACACGGAAGGCGTATGCATATCTGTCTACCTGTCTACCTTTCTACCTCTTTACCTTCCTGCCTGTCTACCCGTTATACGCGTTCATTGCTTTCACAATCCCATCGCGCACCCACACGCGCAGCGCGTTCTCCGCGCGCTGCAACGCGTCGTCGAGCACACTCATTTCATCCTCGTGAAAATTGCCGAGGACGTGCCCGACATCTTGCATCGGGTCGGGGCGCCCTATGCCGATGCGCAAACGCGGAATGTCGCTGCCGCCCAAATGGTTGATAATGGATTCCATGCCGTGATGCCCGCCGCTGCTGCCGTTCGCGCGCAAACGAATTTTGCCGAGCGGTAAATCCAAATCATCGTACACCACTATCACGTCCGGGCGCGGCAAGTGATAGAACGCGGCGAGTTTCCCCACCGCGCCGCCGCTCAGATTCATGTACGTTTGCGGCTTGACTAACAGGACGCGTTCGCCGCCGAGCGCGAGTTCGAGCAATTGCGCGTTAAAGCGTTGCCGCTCGAATTTTCTGTGTTCCGCGCGCGCCAGACGGTCGAGTACCATAAAGCCGACATTGTGGCGATTGCGCGTGTATTTCATTCCGGGATTACCCAGTCCGGCTATGAGTTTCATCGGTGCAAAGGAATGGAGGACGGCGTCGCCGCGCTGCAAACGCCGCGTGAGCCATTTGGTCGAGATGGGCACAATCATTTTGTCCATTTGAGCGTTCCGACGATTTACGTCGGCGCGAGAATTCTCGCTCCGCTCGAATTGACACGACTCATAAATACCGGCGCAAAAAATAAATGATGCCAACCAACACAAACGCGCCAATGGCATATTGCGCGCCGCGCACGAACGCAGCGCCCAAATCGGGCATGCCCGCCAAGAGCGCGTTGAGGATGGCGTTGAAGTCAGGCATGATGTTTTACAACACGCGGCGCACAAAAAAGATTACGCCGACGAGAATGAAAATTCCTGCCATCGTAAACGCGCCGAACAAAAAGGTACGTCCGAGCGCGCTAAAAAAATCAGTGATGGCACTGACGAACGGTTCGATCTCGATGCCGCCCAAGGTCGTGCCGACCGGCACGGGCGTGCGTGTGATGCTCGGACGCACAGCGGTTGGGCTGGGCCCCGGCGTCGTCGTGCCTTGCACCGAGATTGTCGGAAGGGGCGTCGGCACCGCATTTTGAACCGGGGGCGCTTCCGTTGGCGTAATTGTAAATTCTGGTGTGGGCACTGCCGTCGGAACAGAATTTTGCACGTTGATGTTTGTGACCGTTGCCTCGCAGTAATTCCCCGTCGGGTCCACAACGCGCAGTCGAATGGTATACGCACCGTCAGCCACGCCCGCGCTGTCCCACACCCCGAGTTGTCCATTCACCACTTGCTCGCGCGCTGCCCCCACCAGATCGCCCCACGCCTCGGCGCCAGCGGGCGCGACTTCGAGTTTATAGTATTGGAAATCACCGCCGAGCGACGCGGTGCCTTCGATTTGCACCACACCGGTCACGGTTGCGCCGCTTTGTGGAGCGAGAATTGCCGCGTTGCCGCCGCTGCAATCGCGATAATTCGGCGCAGCGAACGCATTGACGGCGCGCAGTAACGCGATACCAAAGACAAGCGCGGCTAAAATTGCGCCGTAATAGAATTTTTGTTGCTTGAACATACTTTCCTTATGTATTGTTACCACGCAGATAGCTGCGCAATTGTACACAACTCGTGCGAGTTTGACAAAGCAGCGCGGGAATGATACATTCTTGGCACAAACACAACACTGCTGTTTGATTTTTAAATTGCTCCTGTAGCTCAATTGGGCAGAGCATCTTCCTTACACGAAGGGGGTTGGCAGTTCGAGTCTGTCCGGGAGCACCTTCCTCATTCGCTTTGTTTTGATGAGCTGGCAATCCCCGCACAATACGCAAATCATTGCTGAAACTCATTATGTCAGACCAGAAGAAAGAGCAAGCCAGACTGCCGAGATCCCAAGGGCTCGCTATCGGAGAAATTGCATCTCGAGTGCAGGCATCGAAAGCGTCAGTCAGTCTATGGGTTCGAGACATTCCTTTGACTGAAGCGCAGCAAGCAGCTCTTAAAGACAGACCAGGACGACTGCGTGGAACGGCAAGGCTAAAAGAAAAGTATCGTGAATTGAGAAAGAAAGAGCAACAAGAGGGACGGAGGATTGGCTTGACTGAGTATTCGTTCCGAGACTGACTCGCCCACTGCCGCATGTGTTCGGCAGGTAATTGATGTATAATAGGTATCCGCTTCACCCGGACGCGTAATAATAATACGCGCCCGGTTTTTTTTTCAGGAGGAGAGAGATGTCGAAGCAAGGGCACGACGATAGTTTGAAACAGTACCTCATTGACGAATTCATCGAGGACTATCAACACGGTCAACTGACGCGGCGTCAAACGTTGAAACTACTCACCGGACTCGTCGGCGCTGCATCCGCCGCCGCACTGGTTGCCGCGTGCACGCCCGCCGTGCAACCCGCGCCGACCAACGTACCCGTACCAACAGCCGTACCCGCGACGAATGTACCAACCATCGTACCGACGACCATCCCCACCACTGCCGCCACCGTCGCCCCCACTCCAACCACCGCGGCGGCAGATCCCACCGTCGCAACGCAAGCCACTGCAACGGTAACCGCGCCGCAAAGCAATGCCACCGTCACCGCAGACGATCCCGCGATTCAAGTGAGCGCGGTTGAATTTCCTGGCAGCGCTGGCGCAAAAATTATAGGCTATCTCGCGCGCCCACGCGCCGACGGGACTTTTGCCGCAATTCTGGTATGTCACGA